>JAHFAF010000315.1 GCA_023250715.1 Pseudobdellovibrionaceae bacterium
CTCTAAGACTTGTGCGGACCTTAGCGTATAAAGCTCTCCGATGAGGCGAGGATTATTCTGTTGAATCCCGATCCAGGCCGGAGCGAGAAGTGCCGGACACAATAGGTGACTCGCGGCTAAGCGGTAAGTCCCCTGCAGCTCCACCTGATCGGACATGATCTCTTCTTTGATGATTTCGAACTCATTCCAAAGTTTCGACACCCTCTCGAAAAGAAGTTTTCCGTGGTTCGTGAGAAGAATATTCTTCCCGTGTTTCTGGAAGAGTTGCCGGCCGAGCTCATCCTCCAAGGCGCTGATGCTATGACTGATAGCACTCGGGCTAATTGCCAAGATTTTCGCGGCTTTCCCTATATGTTCGTGCTTCGCGGTCTCCAGAAAGTAGAGGAGCTGATGGAGCTTCATGCTCCGTGTTATAGACTAGTGTTTAGTGCTTGTGAAGAGTCGAGGTGATGGCATGAAGGCGCTTTTTCAAGTGCTGCTTTTCGATGAGAAGCGTATTCCCGATCTTCCTCTCTAAGCGGCGCTTCGAGCGGGCCAGCTGCACCATGAGCTTACGAACATTGATATTTCTAAGGGAGTGCTCGGCGTTTTTTTCCACGGAGCGACGAAGACCTTGAAGAGTATGTTCGAGGTCCTGATAAACACGGATAAGCTCGTGGAGCTTAGTGTTTCCGTTGTCACAAACTTTGCGGAGTAAATTGGACTTTGTTCGTTTCATCCCCCAACCTGCGAAGGAAAGAAGATGCCGCAAGCTAGGGTTGTTGGCAAGATTCTAAAAAGTCGGGAGGAAGAAGCTGACGCCGCCAAAAACGGTGAAATTACTCTTAAAGCTACGCTTCCCGTAGGTTTCGGAAGAAACGATGTAGTCCCGAAGGTCGAAGACCAATCCCATCGCATCATTCAAAAATATTTTAAAACCAAACCCGACATCGATCATCGGATCCCAACCACTTTTTAAAAGAGTTTCCACTCCGTCCACCCCTTTTCCGGTGGAGGAGAGCTGAACCACATCGGTGTTCGCCATTCCAATTCCAGCGGCAACGTAAATATCGAAGTAAAGTATTTGTCGTCCGAAGAATCGAACTTTTCCGTAGATGGGTGAAAGAATAAAATTCGAAGAGGCGAGTTTTCGAATTTTTACCGTCTGCACGTTGGAAAGACCGAACGTCTTTACGTAACTTTGGATATAACTGGTGACCGAAGGAAACGCCAATTGCAGATCTCCTACTTCCCAACTGTAATGATCGCTTAAGTGCCAGGTTGCGCGACCGCCCAACGTATAGTGGGCCATCACGGAATCATACGGCATGACACCGGCCGTAGGGGTGAGTTCGAAACGACCTGATTTATAGAAATATTTATTACGAACTACCGATTGAACCGTGCGCTCGTAATCCCGCTGGGACTGCCCCCCCTCTTCGCTAATGGCAAAGCCAGTCCCCGAAAGAAGGGCATAGGCCAAGACTAGGTGGCGGAAGCTGTTTTTCATGGAGAATCCTAACTAGATGGGGTTAGTTGTTACCCAAATCCGCGGATAAAAAGGCTCTGTTTCGACCCATCAAATCCCTTAAAGGCTTGGCCAACAAGGTCGAACAGCAACACTACAAAATCCTATCGGAGTTACCCTGTCGAGTGCAACGCAATCTGCCGCCCGCCTTTTGAACCCACGCTCCGGCAAAGGCTTTCGGGCGGTTGGGAGCCTTTTTATCCGCGGATTTGGGTAAGTACATTTCAACATGCCGGGCCACTTTTCTCAACCGCAGGGTGTGGTAATGTCCTTCTTCTATGTCCCCAGGCTTACTTAACGTCCTGCTTCTTGTTCCGGTATTTTTGTTTTCGCTTTGCGTCCATGAGTTTGCTCATGGGTGGGTTGCGACTCTGCGAGGAGATCCCACACCAGGTAAGGCGGGGCGCTTATCGCTGCACCCGATGGCCCACGCGGATGTGATGGGGACTTTGCTTCTGCCTATTCTGTGCATTTACAACGGATGGCCGTTTATCGGGTGGGCGAAACCGGTCCCTGTGGATGTGCGGTACATGAAGAATGGAAAATGGGACATGGCTTTGGTCGCGGCGGCAGGCCCCGCTTCGAATGTCATTCTCGCGATGATTTCCGCAGTACTGCTCGGAGTCCTGGTCCGCCTCCCCTTGCAACATAACATTGTCGAGACCATGCAGATCTTTGCGGCTGTCTCGATTCAGGTGAATTTGATGCTCGCGTTTTTTAACTTACTGCCGCTTCCGCCGCTCGATGGTTTCAATGTGTTACAGGCGTTTCTCCCTCCCCGTGGAGTCATTTTTTTGATGAGACACGCGCGTGCGACGAATTTCATTTTGTTGGCGTTATTGTTTACTGGAGGCCTTCACTACATCTCCGTCCCCGTTCAATTCGGATTCCGATTCCTGATCAATCTGGTAACTTCGGGAACATGAATAGCGTAAAGGCTACCGTCGTCGCGAAGTAGGGAATCGCGACATTGAAGTCGTGCTGTTGTTGCCCGAGGACAAACCCAAGCAGCGAGATCGACTCGTTCATCACCCAGCAGATTACGTTGCGGACAAACCATTTCTGAGTATCGGGAACCGGAAAGACTTTCCGTAGGATCAAAGACCCGACTCCCATCATCACGGCGAGCCCTGTGAAAATCGGGGCGAGGCCCATATCAGGGGCCGGTGGAAGACCGCCACTTGCGAGCCCTTGCTTGAGCAGAAAGGCGAACATGCCGACGGTCGAAAGAAAAACCAACCACATAATGAGTGCCGTACGCCGAAGTTGTTCAGGAGTTTGAGTGGGAGTCATGGGGTTATTTTACACCATTTATGTCATTGCGAGGCCACATAGTGGCCGTGGCAACCTACATATCTAAAGACCCACGTCACTGCGTTCCTCGCAATGACGACAAGAAAAACTACATAGCTGAAATGGGGTCGACGTCCAGTGCTACTTGCACGGGGGTTTTGCGAAACGCGATAAACTCATTCAAGCCGCGAAATAATATCTGCAAATCTTTCACGTTCTCGCCCTTCACCAGGCATTGCCAGCGGTAGAGGTTTTTCAATTTGGACAACGGAGCTGCAGCAGGCCCCAACACCAGCACTTTGAAACCTCTTTTCGCCGCTTGCGATTGTAAAAAGTGGACGACCTCGAATGAAAAACGCTCGACGGTGGGAGCGCTCTTATGCTGGAAACGCACCATGGCGGCCCGCTGAAAAGGCGGAAAGCCATATTGTCGACGAGCATGAAGCTCATTGCGGTAAAAGTCCGCGGTTCTGTTCTCGGCGGCAGCTTGAAGGACCGGGTGCTCGGGATTCAACGTCTGAATGACTACCTCTCCAGGATTTTCCGCTCTACCCGCACGACCCGAAACTTGAGTAATGATCTGAAAAGTTCTTTCGTTCGCGCGAAAGTCGGGAATATTCAAACTCGAATCGGCCATCAGAATTCCGACGAGTGATACGCCCGGGAAATCGTGCCCCTTCGCAATCATTTGAGTGCCAATTACGACGTCGACTTCTCGGCGCTGAATGGTATTCAAGATTGCTTCGAGCTCTTGCCTCGTTTTGATCTGGCTCCTATCCATGCGAGCAATGCGCGCTTCCGGCAATACCGCTTTGAGCTCACGCTCCACTTGCTCTGTGCCGGCTCCCATCGTTTCTAGGTGAGTCCCCTGACACTCCTCGCAAGCCTTGGGAGGAGAAGAATGCCAACCGCAATAGTGGCACTTCAAAGCCGGAGGAGATTGATAGTAGGTCAATGCGACATCACAGTTTTTGCATCTCCAAGTGTGGCCGCAGTCATTGCAGAAAAGAAAGTGGGCAAAGCCAAGACGATTCAAATAAAGCATCGCCTGCTGACCAGCCGACAAAGTCGCCTGTATCTTTGCAACCAAAGGGCGGGTCAGAAAGGAAATCTTGGGGCCGAGCCAAAGGTCCCTGTTTCTTAAATCAACAAAATGAGTCTTCGGCATGGGTCGATTCTGTACCCGCTGCTTTAACGTGACGTACAGATACTTGCCGCTCTCTGCGTTTGCGTAACTCTCCAATGAAGGAGTTGCCGATCCCAAGAGGACTTTCGCACCCTGTTGAGAGCCCCGCACCACTCCCACGTCTCGGGCGTTATAGCGAAGGCTATCCTCTTGCTTGAAGGAGCTCTCGTGTTCCTCGTCGACAACTATCAAGCCCAAATTCTTAACAGGCGCAAAAATCGCGGAACGGGCCCCCACAACGATACGGGCATCTCCCTTGCGAAGCCTTTCCCACTGAACACGCTTTTCGGATTGCGTGAGATCGCTGTGAAGTACGGCAACCTGACCGGGAAATCGCGAGGAAAAGCGGCCCAGAAGCTGCGGGGTCAAGGCAATTTCAGGCACTAAGACGATGGCACCCTTACCCTCGGCCGAGAGGTGGGAAAGGACGGACATATAAATTTCCGTCTTCCCGCTTCCCGTCACTCCGTGCAGGAGAATGGGACGCGTTTCTTTCGGATCCAAAATCCGGGCTACTGCGAAACTTTGTTCTTCTGTGAGGGTTGGGGGGACGGAGGCTTCTAGATCCGCCGAAAGCGATTCGAGATTGGTGGATCGCGGTTTTCGCTTATTCACCTTCCACGACTCTCTCGGGATAGCGGCCGCGATAACTTCTCCAAGAGGGTGGCAATAATACTCGGCCACCCAGCGCAAGAACTTCAGCATTTGCTCGTCGAAGAGAGGATCCGCAGCCAGCACGGAATCGACAGTCTTCATCTTCTCCCGGGCGACCTCTGTTTTTTCGGGAAATCCCAAGACAAAGGCGTGAATTAACTTATTTCGAAAGGGAACTTGGACCACGCTCCCCAACTGAAGGCCCGAAGCATTCTCTTCATCCATCAGATAATGAAACGAGCCCGGCACGCGAACAGGAACGGCGACATCAATAATCATCGATAACTCATGAGCAACTTCAGTATCCCTTCGCCATTTTGTGTGAGAGCCGCTCTATCGGCGGCACGCCAGGAGTTTTTGAACTCCGTTAAGGATCTCGCATTCAATGCTCTTACCGTCAAAAGATCCGACTGAATCACTTCCGACCCATTATTCTCAAAGAAGATTCTGCGGGGATAATTTCCACCGGCAGGCACGGGAGAAAACCCCTCACAGTTCCAGCTCTGAATTGTCTCTCCCTCTCGCCATTCAAATCGTCGAATCCCTTTCAAAGCGCGGTCGAAGAGAACTTGACGAAGCTCGGGGCCCTCTTCCGTTCCGCTGACCGCGTACGCGATTCCAGACTCTAGCCTCTTTAGATAGACCTCCGGGTGGACGAGGTAATTATCTTTGATCTGCCAAGTCTGGGGATCCCCCTCGGGATTGAATCCCGGC
>JAHFAF010000316.1 GCA_023250715.1 Pseudobdellovibrionaceae bacterium
TTCACACCACCAACGCGAGGCGAGTGGTCCCCCATCTGACTCTCTCCAATAAAGATGTTTGGCTCAAAAAAGCGAAAGAGCTTCCTCAAAGGGCTTTGGATAAGGAGCTTAAGATCCATTTTCCTGACAAATTCCCCCAGGAGAAAATTCACCTGGCGGTTACCCCAGATCTGGAATTGAGGCTTGAGAGAGTGAAGGATCTTTTGAGTCAAAAAACGGGTAAGGCTTATACTCTTGAAGAGGCAATTTCCTCGATGGTGGATTTTTTCCTCAAGAAAGAAGATCCCCTGCAACGAAAGTTGGTTGCGCAACCAAGTGTGAGAACTCAGGTCGCAAAGAGGGATGCAGCCCAGTGCACGTTCATTACTCCTACCGGGAAGCAGTGCTCGTCAAGGCGTTGGCTACACGTGCATCATAAGACGCCAAGAGCCCTTGGAGGAGCGGACATCCTGGAGAATCTCACGACTCTTTGCTCCACGCACCACAGACATCTACACAATACCTATCATTTCTTCCGCATCTCCAAGATAGCGAGAAACGATCGAGTATGAAGCTCTTCCAAAGTTACACCGCTCGCCTTGGCCTCGGCTTCGGTCAATGCTCCGCAAGCTAGGCCGCGCAGAAAAAAATTTAAGAGGCCCTGGCCTGTCGCTGCATCATCAAATACATCGCCGAGCAAAGTGGCTTGGGCGGCTTTACCCATGAATGCTTTTAATCGATCGGTGGTGGGGACCAGACCCTCCAGAAAAAATGAATAGGCGGCGGCAAAACGCACGGGCAATTGCGCCGGGTGCAAGTCCCAGCCTTGATAAAATCCGTCCGCGAGTGAATGGCGAATGTTCGAATAGCTCAAACGCCACGCGCGGTGAACCACTACTTCATTCTCCTTGCGTTGGGCGGCGGTGAGGTTTTCACCTTTATGCGGGCCCACCGGCATGACGTTAGTCGCTCCGTCCGAAAGCAGAATGCCTGTTCCAGCAAGGGCCACCTTCATCATTTGCTTTGCAAAATCACAAGCGGGATGTTCCATCGCCTGGTACATCGCCGTGATGTTGCAACCGGCAGTGTAATCGTAGGTCCCGAAGTGAGCTCCTACGCAACGCCCTTCCCCCGCCTCCACGAAGCTCTTTAGGGGAGAAATCCCTTGCTCATTCAAAATGGCTTGAGTGGTCTCCACCATAAATTCGAATTTCAAAATGCCGTGGGCAAGGCCAACTTTTTTTTCAATCAGACCAAGACAACGGGCCAAGGCTCTCGTCTGCTCCGGCAGCGTGACTTTCGGCAAGGTGACGACGAACCCATCCGGGACCTTCCCTTCGGTTTCTTTAAAAAGAGTAGTCAGGAAAAGATCGAGCGTGCGCTGTGCCCTTGGGTAGCACGGATCGCTGAATGCCTTGATTCGAATTCCGATAAAGGGAGGAAGTACCCCTTCGCTGAATCCCTTCGCCACTTCCTTCGCAACACTCTCGGCGTGCCCATCCTCCTCGGCATCGGGTCGATTGCCATAGCCGTCTTCGAAATCAATTCGAAAGTCCTCGACGGGAAGAGTCTTCAATTTATGGACGACTCTTTCATGCACCCTCATCCATAACGCTTCATCGGCGGCATCTCCATGAAATACCCGGCCCAAGGCTTTTCCGTCGGGTGCATATTCCCTCAATGCGTGAAGCGAGGCTTCGCTAAATTTCTTTACGAGCCCCGAACTAAAAATTTGAGCGCCGCCGTAGATGGCGTGAATCGGCTGTCTTCTCAAAGTTTCCCCAGGGTAAGCTCGCTGAAAGCGCTGATTTGCGGCCTTTAATTCATCGTTAATTTTCTTAAGCTCGTGAATATCCATCTCGCCCCTCTCGTGTCATTGCGAGGAGTGCAACGACGAAGCAAACTTCAGCTCCCTCGGTATGTCGAATACCCGTGTGCGCTCAAGAGTAAAGGCACATGGTAATGCTCCTCGGGCGAGGCCACTTCGAAGACCACACTCACCTCGGGATAAAAGCCTTTCATCTTATGTGCTTCAAAATACGCGTGAGTATTAAACGTAAGGCGATAGGTTCCGTTTTCGATTCTTGTTCCGCTCGGTAAAAGGCCCTCTACCCTTCCGTCACTATTGGTTTCCGCCAATGCCAGGCTCTTCCATTGTTTCCCGTCTTTCTTTTCCAAATGAACGGGAACACTGGAAGCCGGCTTTCCCCTGTGCGTATCCAACACATGACTTGTAATAGGGCTTCTCTCTTTCATGACTGCAACATCTTTTCCAATCGGATTTTCACAATCTTTGCCTGTTCGCGTACTGCGACTCCCAGTTCCGTACGGGGATCGTTCTGAAGTCTTTCCTTCAAGATCACTGACATTTCCTTTGCGGTCTTTCCTGTCGCGCAAACAAGGAAAATAAAGCCAAACTTTTTCTCATACGCCTCGTTTCCCTTCTTTAGCGATTCAAGGACACGCGGAGGTGCGCCCTTTACCCCTTCCTGTTCTTGCTTTGTCCACGCCGATTTCGTGGCTCCACCAATCCTAGGGTGCTGCTTGAAGGCCTCGTACCAGTCCTCCGATGTTAATTTCAGCCAGATTCTCTGCGCCGCGGTGAAAAGTGCTTTCTCATCGGGAAAAGGGCGAAAAATAGCCATCTGCTCCGCCCAACGCCGGGAGCCACAGCAACGAAAGAGTTCGGCCTCCGCATCCTTCACCGACATCTTGTTGAAATCGACCAGACTGGGCATCAGGCAAGCTCCCCATAAAGGCGAAGCCGGCTGACTCCTCCATCCGGATAGATTTGCAACCGAACATGATCAAAAACTTGTTTGGTTGCTTCGGCTTTCAATTCTTTTACCAGTTCATGCACCGTATCGGCTTTGAGCTTGGTCTTGGGAAGCAGCTCCACCCATTGGATATCCTGGCGATCCCTAAAGTCCGAGGGAAGAAAACTTTGCTCCAATCGACATCCCTCAATGGAGCAGCTATCCGGAAAATTCCCTTTGAAATGGCTCGTATCGAGCTCCACCTTTTGCACGCGGCCTGGCTTTCCCAATTTCAAAATGATCCAATCATTCCCGGGGCCACGCCGGCGTCTTGTCTCCCACCCTTCCCCCATCGTCTTCGCCTTTCCCGGAGAAATGAGATTATCTTTGTGACTGAAGAACATGTCATTGCAAACCAAGGCACGGCCGCCATTTTCGAGGGCTGCCAAATCAATTCTACCGTCCACTTTTTTAACGCGTTCCCAATCGGGAACGACATCGCCGTAAACGCGCAAGCGCGCCACTCCTCCATCGGGAAAAATATTGAGTTTCAAATGTGTATACCGATCGGGGGCTGAAATGGAAAAACCGTTCTCAGTGCCGCCTTGCAGGGCGACTTTGGGGAGAATCTCTCTCCATTGGGAGGCATTCGGACCGGGATCAGCCCCTTCGGCAAGCTCCGCCCCTTCGAGAGAACAATACTCTGGAAAATTACCGAGAAAGTGCGCTGTATCGACGACAACCCCGCGAATAATTCCGGGAATACCTAACCGAATCAAACACCAGTCATAACCGGGCACGCGTTTCCTACGACTCTCCCAGCCGTCCATCCACTTGCCGACTTCAGAATATTTGTCCGGAATGAAAATAGGGGATTCGATTTTGAGAAGGTTGTCTTTCGAAGCGAAAAAATCGTCGTTCGCCGCGAGAGTCTTCCCCCCCACTCTTTCCGAGGCCAAGTCCACTAGATCCGAGAACGCTATTCTTACCTGACTCATATTTCCTTACCCAGGGGAGCCGACGGGAAGTTCCCCCTATCGAAAACGAGCTCTCCCCTTAACCACGTCCGAGTTACCCTACCTTTAAGATGCCGATTTAAATAGGGGGTTAGGCGATGCCGGTGCAAAACCTCCCCTTCGGCCACTTGAAATTCCGTACGAGAATCGAATTCCACGAGATCCGCGTCAAGACCGACCGCGATTTTTCCTTTTCTATTCTCCAAACCCGCCAATTTCGCCGGTCTCTCCATCATCCAGGCTGCAATTCTTTCCAAGGGAATTCCCCGCCTATTCATTTCGGACCATGTTACCGAAAGGCTGAACTGCAATCCAGCGATCCCTCCCCAAGCTTGATCGAAATTTCCGCTATCAAGACGCTTGAGACTCGGCGTGCAAGGAGAATGATCAGAAACAACAAGATCGATCACGCCCTGCTCTAGCCCCTTCCACAGGGCTTCTCGATTCTTCTCCCCTCGAATCGGGGGGGCGCACTTAAAAGAGGTGGCTCCCTCGGGGATATTTTCGGCCGAAAAAGTCAGATAATGCGGGCAGGTCTCCACCGTAACGGGCAAACCTTCCTTCTTCGCCGCAGCAATATCGCAAAGCGCATCGGAGGCAGAAAGATGCACAATGTGAACGGCGCAACCGGTCTCTCGGCAGAGTCGAACGAGTAGTCGAATCGCTTCCACTTCCCACTTGGGGGGACGAGTGGCAAGGTAGTGCCCATAGGCTCTAGGATCCTGTGGGCCATCTTCCGGTCCGAGATCTACTTCCGCGTGCGCGAGCAAAGGAACACGAAGCCGTGCAAGTTTTTCCATCCCGGCTCGAAGCTCCGCTTCTCTTACCCAGGCAAATTCCGGAACCCCCGAATCGATGAGAAACGCCTTAAAGCCGCACACGCCGGCATCCACCATCGGATCGAGCTCCTTGAGATTATCTCGCACAAGCCCGCCCCAGAAACCATAATCGATAAAACACTTCCCCGAGGCCGCCTGATTCTTTTTCCGAAGAGAATCGATGGAAGTTGTCGGTGGAATGGAATTCAACGGCATATCGACGATAGTTGTGATCCCTCCGGCTGCTGCAGCCTTCGTTGCGGTCTCAAACCCTTCCCACTCGGTCCTGCCAGGCTCGTTGATGTGCGCGTGAGTCTCCACGATTCCAGGCATCAGAAGATTATCCCCCAGATCGAAGGTGGGATCGTTTACAAGTTTTTCCAAAACGCCTTCGATCTTTCCCTCCTTCACGCGAATCAGGGCGGGACGTGGGGGAGTCCTCGATTCGAGTAATACTTGGCGGCTTTGAATCGAAAACTCTCTCACGCCGTCACGTAGCAAAGAAGGATCATCGCAAGGATCGAGGCCGCGACCAGTCCCCAAGTGGCTTTCGATTGAACGATGAGGTGATGGCGAAGAGCGACACCAACAAGGACCAGGACGGCCAGAATCAGCCAGTTCAGCTCATGCCCATAGGTGCTGGGGTAATGGTGGCTCACCATGAGAAAGAGAACCGGCAGGGTCATGTAGCTATTGTGAACCGATCGCTGTTTCGCCCGGTGCGCAAGGGCCATATTTCTAGCTTGCCCACTTTGAGTTGCTGCGATCATCTGGCGT
>JAHFAF010000317.1 GCA_023250715.1 Pseudobdellovibrionaceae bacterium
AGAACTACTTCCCTCTCGTCCTGCCGGAAAATATTGGGATCGGCTTCCTTCACACGAACGCTTGCGAGGCTTTTCAAGGGTACCAATTTTGGTCCGATGCCAATGGGAGTGGCCTCGATATCCTCGACGGCATTGAGAGAAAAAGGCGGAAACCGGAGGATGATGTCCGTGGATCTATCCTCAATAGTGAGAAACCCGATACGCTTTCCCGTTGTGCCGACTCGCAAGAGATCCGCGATATCCGAAGGCGCCACCCGACTTCCCCCTGCTCGAAGAGCCGGCCATTGTTCTTGGTGCGGATCCAGCTCGAGTACTTGTTCTCGTTGAACGTTCGGAGTGGTGTTGATTCTCGGAAAGGCTTTCTTTTCCTGTAGAAGCTCATTTAAGGCTTGCGCTGTATAGGCCCGCTCTCTTTCGTTGGTGCCGCGAACGGCAATGCGCATGTGGGGTGGGTTGGGAAGGGGAAGTTCACTCGGATTCCAGGGTCCGACCCAGAAAAATGTGGTGGGTGTGTTGGTGAATGTGGTTTCCATTTCTTTCCACACACGACGCATTTCTTTTTTGTCTCTTAAACGTGCGAGAACGACGGAGCTATTGGGATCCTCAATCTGGGTAAAGGTATATTGAATGTCCTTTCCAAATTTCTTTAGGAGATCGCGTTCGAACTCCCCTGTCTTGAGATCCATGTGTTTGACGAGAGTGTTCCCGTCTGTGTTCATGGCGAGAACCATCCAATCGGTGTCCGGCGTTCCCACTACTTCTTTGGGCAGCCGCGGGAGGACAAAAAAGAGAAGGCCCGCCAATAGGGCGAGGCAGCCTGCGTAGACGCTCCATTTTATCGACGAGTTACGGATGAATCTTGAAAGTAGCGAAGCATAAGTGTTCTCCAGCCAAATTAGGAACTTCTCAATGGGGGAATGAGGAATCGAAGCTTCAGCCTCTCGGTTCATTAAGTGAAGACGAATCGTCGGGACGAGAAAGAGAGCAACGACCGCTGAAAACCCATGGGAAAAAACTACCGCAAGGGCAAGATCACCCAAGATCGCATAGCTGAGTGCGGAGGTAAAAGTGAGCGGGAGAAAAACAACTAGAGATGCAATGGTGGAAGCGATGACCGCAAAGCGCACTTCCGATACGGCTTGGCTGACAATGGAAAGCCTTCCGGCGGGAGTGTGTGGTCCGGGGTTGTGCTCGAAATGCCGGAAAATATTTTCCATGACGACGACGGAGGCATCGACGTTCATGCCTGCGGCAAGGGCAAGGCCTCCCAGGGAAATCAAATTCAAATTCATCCCGGCAAGCCGCATCAAAAGGAAGGCAAGTACCATGCTAAGGGGAATTTCGATCGCGGCAGTGACCACGTTACGGAAACTTCCAATGAAAAGGAAAAGAACGATGACGGCGAGAAGTGCCGCGATCCCGACTTCGTGAAGCACATTATTCACAGCCGAGCGGATAAACTCGGAAGGGTCGACCAATATTTTATATTGAATATCCGCGGGTAGAGTCGGCGCGATTTCGTGGATGATATCGATGATGTTTTCCGACATCTCTTTTACGTTTCCGCCCGGCTTTGGAGTTGCAAAGAGAATGAGGCTTGCGGCTCCGTTCGTTTTAAAGATGCGCGAGCCCATGGAAACGGGCCCGTAATCCACCTGCGCTATCTCGGAGAGGTGCACCGCCTTTCCCGAAGGTGTCAGGACGGAGAGGTTTGAGAGGGATTCAATGCCTCCCACCTGGCGGGGCATCTGAATCTGCATCATCGAATTGCCAGTGGAGATTACTCCACCTGCGCGACTGCCGAGTGAAGTAAGAATAGTCTCTTCGACATCTCGTGGGAGAAGTTGCAGTGCCGCCAAAGTGTCCGGGTAGAGCTCGACCCGAATCTCTTTTTCGTTCGGATTCCAGAGCACTGGATTTTGAGCCTCAGTGACTCGCAATAGACGTGGGGTCAGGATGGGCTCGAGATATTTATAGAGAGCATCCAGATCGCGCGATTCGCTGTAAAAGCTTGCCGCGAAAAATCCGGAGTTTCGATTTCTGAGCCAGAAATTTACAGTGTCCCGAGATTCTTGTGGCAGGCGGGCCAAAAAACCATTCGCCGCATTTTGCACTTCTCTAAGGGCGGTATTAGGCTCTACCCCCCAGTGAAATTCGATATCGTAGTTTACTGTGTTCGACGAATAATCAGCATCGAGCTTTTCGACCTTGGCGTCTTTGGTGGTAAGACTTCTCAGTTGGCTTTCCAGCCCTCGGCCAAAGGTTTTTAGAAATTCTCCCGCCGTTTGGCTTCCGTAGTTGATGCTCAGACGAACGGTGGGTTTGGTGCTATTTGGAAAAAGAGAGATAGGAAGTTGTGTACCCGCAAAAATCCCTGCAAGGGCCAAAGCGCCCAGGAGCAAATACACTCGAATAGGAGAGGAGTAGATACCTTTCAACTTTTGGGCGCCTCGGGTTCTTGAACGGTGACCTTTTCACCGTCGGATACGAAAGAGTTTGAGCGAACGATGAAGGATTGGCCTTCTTCGACACCCTTCAAAACTTCCACCATCCCCCGTCGACTCTGCCCCACTTCGATTTTCTGGAACTTTGCCTTTCCGGCGTCCACCAGGCGAATGAAAGTCTCCTGGCCGCGGTAGCTGATGGCGCTCTCGGGAATTTCAACACCAGCGTGCTGGCGGGCTTTGAAAGAAATTCTCCCGACCATACCGGGAGCCAAAATTCCATCGATATTGGCGCGAAGTTCGGCAGTGGCGGAGCCTGTGGCAGGATCCACGAAGGGACTCACTCCCACGATTTTTACATCCACGGGCTTTTCCACTCCGTAAGCGGTTAAGTGTCCCGCCATGCCTGGTTGAAGAGTCGCGACGTCATAAGCCGAGACTTCGATGACGATTTTCAAGTCTTTGGGGTTGATGATGGTGGCGAGTTTTTGCCCCTTCATTACGCGACTGCCTTCTGTAACTTCAATGCCGCTCACGACTCCCGTGACCGGAGCGTTTACTGCCAGGGGGGCGTAATCGTAAACGGGGTCTGTGTTCTTAATAGTGAGAACCCGCTGTCCTTTTTTCACAGGGCGACCTAGGGGTGCAAAAATTTTGTGAACGATTCCATCGGCATCGGAGAGAAGGCTTGCGTTTACGGAAGGGGTGACCCGCGCTGGATAGGTGAGCGTGTCGAAGAGTTCTTTCGATTTGACAGAGTCGGTATAAACAATCGGGGTTTTTTCTGGGCCAGGTTTTTCTGGCGCCCCGAAAAGGCCGTTTGAAAGAACAAGAAATGTAGCGATCAGGTGTTTCATGTGTGCCCCCAAGGCGGACGCACCATAACACGAAAGCGTGACAGTCGGAAGCGGTGGGTTAAAACAGGGCGCGACCTCTTAAGTAATTGATCTGACCAAGAAAATCATAGGATATTAAGACAGAAAATCCCTTGCAGCGCATTGAAACCCGGGTTAATAATCGGACTCTTTCACGGGCCGCTAGCTCAGTTGGTAGAGCAGCTGACTCTTAATCAGCGGGCCGATGGTTCGAGTCCATCGCGGCCCATTAATTTAGGATCTCCTTAATTTTTTACAATTTTGTAGACTCGCCACTCCTCGGAATTCATGAGGAGCGGGAAGTTATTCCTGAAATAAGACTCGTTGGCTTGAAGTCGTTCTCGTTCTAGAGGTCCGACCACAACATATTCCACCTTGAGCTCTTTTAAGATCTTCTCCGCGTCTAGCCCTCCCTTATACACGGCTTTCACCTTTGCTTCTCGCTCGCGGGTGTCGGTCCCGTGCGACCAAAACCACCCCCCATATCCCAAGAAAATTGCCCGGCCTGCCAAGGTTACCCAGTGATGCGAGTCATCCGCGGTGAGAATGCGCGCCGAGGGATCTGTTTTTTCCCGAAGAATCTGAGCGAGTCGCAAATCTTCTTTCGACCACATGAGCTGATGAGATTCTTCCCATGTAAATATTCGCGCGACATCGAGCGCGCCCGACGTGCAAAGAATTACCGAACAGGTGACCACGGAGGCTCTCCCCATGGTCAGTCCCTCATCCCAAAGCTTTTCAAAATAAAATACGATAGGGAGGGCAATTCCAATATGTGCCCAGAGAAAAATTTTTGTGTTGTCCCAGAGCCATGGGTAAATGCGAATGAGATTCGCTAGCGCAAAAAGAGTCCAACCTGCCTGTACATAGGGGTGACGCCAAAGCTTCATCCGGTATACAGCCCAAAGAGAGAGAGGAAAAAAGAGGCCCCCATTCCACCACCAAAATTCCAAAAAGTTCATTGGGAAAGGGGAAGGCTCGCTCGAATACCAGCCCGGCTGCCAAACGAAGAAATGGTTCCCGCCGGACCCTCTTAATAATAGGGAGTAGAGAATTATTGCGGTGAGGGAAGTGGTGACACCGAATTGTAGTATTTTTCGCCAATGATCGATCTCTTGAATGAATAGAAACGCACAAAAGAAAAAAAGAGCGATTAGAGAAGAGGGGTGAAGGTAGGAAAGGCATCCAGCAGCAAAAGCTGTTGCATAAATCGAACGAGTGGAGACGTTCTGAAAACCAGGCCCTCTCCAGGCCCAGATTCGAGTCAGTACCCAGAGCATCCAGGGCATCGCAAGTAAGAAAGAGCGCTGAGGGAGGAGCTCGAAGGCGATCGGATTTCCATAAAAAATATTATGATCTGACAAATAGGTATAGTCGACGTTGTGAAGCTGTTGAGAAATCCGATAAGCGAACCCCATTCCACCTGCGAAAACAAAAAGACAGGCGAATAGGAGCGAGGAAGCGGGGCGCTTGTATTGTTGATAAGCAAACCGATGTAATAAAGCCACTAATGCGGTGGCTGCAATGGTTGAAGGCAACCAAAATGCGAAAACTATCGATGAGTGAAGGCGAATCAGAAGGCCGGAAAATAGATTGATGAGAGCGGGGTAATGAAGGGGGTAGTCGATAAGTAAGGGGTGCTCGAGCCAGGTGCTGATGGGTCGATAAGCGTATGCCATTGTGAGCGCGAAGTGAAACCCCCAATCCCCCCAAATTTTCTTCAGGCAGAGGATTGCTCCCGAGCTTTCGGTTAGCGTAATCGAGATTAGATAGAGAAAAGGAATTCCTAATACCAGAGCGCTCAAGCAGAGGCTTCTTGACTCTGGGTTTTTAAAGAAAAGTTTCATCAATCAAAGTCGGACTAGTTTGATGCCATCGAATCCAAATTGATAGTGTGGAGGAGCGTTGCTCTTATCCCGTCCCACGATCTTGAGTTGCAGTTGATTCTCTCCTGCGCCGAGCTCTACTTCTTCCAAGTCTAGTGGCCCCGTCGAAAAGACGAGCGGATCAATGGACCAGAGATTGA
>JAHFAF010000318.1 GCA_023250715.1 Pseudobdellovibrionaceae bacterium
TTCGCAAATCTTTCCGCATTGTCTGTCACGATGCTGAATCGAGAATGGTATTTCGTGTCGGCGAGCTTTCTTTGCACCGTTACCAAGGTCTTTTCCGCCATTTTCTTATCAACATCAGCACCAGTGGCCGCGGCCTGGGGAACGAGCTCCCAAGCGGTGTCATCGTACTCGAATTGAAACCCATTTTCCGAGCACTTGAAAACGGCTGCACGAGCTACAAACCCGCTCAGAACGAGGATGAAAATAGTAATAAATTTAAACACTTCGCTACCTTTATTAAGAGAATGCATCCTACCAGATTCCTGAATAGTTCGCGACACTTCTCTCACTGTGTTCGGGCTGAATACAGGGGCAAGATAGAGAGATACAAAACCCGCCCTGCCTTGGACGGTTTACAGGAGGAGAAATGAGAGGATCGGCATCTGGTTTTAACTTATTCGTCTTGGCCGCTGTAATGGCGCTAACGACTACCCACTGCTCGCAATTCAGCGGGCTTTCCCCCGAGGACGAAGCTAATAACAATGAATTATTCGATACGGCGGTGAACCATTTTCAGGTACCCGAAAATCAACCGTGTCCGACAAAGGATTTGAATGCCTGCATGGAGATGGCGAAGGCCAATGCGGCAAAATTTCTAAATCAACCCCAATCCCGAGGCGTTTATACAGGATCAAAGACGGTGAACACGGTCAACGGCGGGGCCTACACGGTGAACACTTGGTCCACCTATCCGTATTACCCCTACACCAATAATGCGGGGACAGTTTCCGGTTGCGGTATGTATGGCTGTATCACCGGGGGCGGAGCTGCTGGCCCGTACCGTGCCGGCGGAGCAGTCGCGTTTACCAACACGTCAGGACAGACCTATGCGCTTGCAGGCGGTTGCAGTCTTTTGGCCGCAACCTGCGTGATCGGCGGAGCCTCGCCGTACAATGGCGGGTATTTAGTCTGCACGGCTGGCTACTGCCAGGTAGTTCAAACTTACTAATTTCTTTCGCAAGAAAGAATCTGACGGGATCTTGTGACAAACCCGGAGCGCAGGATCCCGTCACTTTTTTTTAAAATAAACCACCCATCTCTATTCTCTATCGAAATTCCAAATCTATACACCCAAAATCACTGACCGAATTCGTAATCGTCAACGTGAGCGACGTCGTCTATGGTCACGTTCACGCGTACGTTGACGAACACCAGCATGAAGAGATGCAAAAAATTGTCGAGGTTTTGATCAGTCACTGGGGAAACTAGTCAAAATCGCGACACATCTCTCACTGTCGCCCCTGTCACCAAACAGTCACTATTGAAACTGTGGAAAAGGTTGCTTTGCTTTTTGGGCCGCAAGCTCAGGAGCGAAGTGGGAACAAGAAGGTCATCAATGAAGGGAGAACAAATGAGTTCTACATCTAGGAAAATCAGCCATTGGGTAATGGTGGCTGTGTTGTCAGTAAGTGCCACGTTTTGCGGCCGTTCGGTCGATCCGAATAGCGACGAAGAGTGGTATTCGAGTAATCAAGACGCCCTGAAGCAGGGGCAATCCAATGCGGATAAATGGTATCAAGCGCTGGAGGCGAATGTCCCGCCCTCGCGAAACGCGGTAAGCAATACCACAACTCTTTCTCAAGAAGAGGTAGTAGATAGAGTGAACCACATTATTGCTCTTATGAACGATAGCATGTCGAAACAGCAATCTGTTTCTCGCTCTGTCGTTTATGGAGGAAGTGCCTGGTACGGTCCCTACGGCGGTTACAACCAATACAAATATGGGACAACCGCGACGGGAGCTAACTTCCAGACGGGAAGTCATTATAACCCGTACAACGGATCGAGCGCCGCTGGCGGTAGGTTCTATAATCCGTACAACGGGAACTACGGCGCTGCTGGCGTGCATGTTGGCGTAGCGGGCGTCTGCGCCGGAGCCGGCGGTAACTACTACGGCAGCACGGGAGCCTGTGGTGGCTGCGTGTCCTGGAGCGGAGCAGCTTACGGCGGCTGTATATAATCGAAAGCATTAGGACGGGATCTCGAGACCATCTCTCGAGGTCCCGCTCAGAGCGAGAATGCAATGATCCACGATAAGAGTAATGGCAAAAGAGCAAGGCCAAAAGTACGCCATGGGGCTTTTGGCTTCGACGTTCGCTTTTCATACCTTGCTCTCCGCAAGACTAAAATTATGCAAAGCGCGGATAAAAGCGTGGTTGCCCAAATGGACATTGCCCACATCTTTTCCCCTTCCGCGTACTTCAGATAGACGCTAATGAAAAGACCTGCATAAGAAGCCACGGTGAACAATCGTATAAGTAATCTCATGTGCTGCCCCTTATAGGATCGAAGAGAGTATTGCGACAGCGAGCAGTACGGAAGCAATCGTAATTTTCGCGACAGTGGCAAGTAAGCGTCCCACAAAGGCTGCTTTCCCTACCGCTAATGACTTATCGAATGCCTGACCGCTCGAGGACTCTCCCACGAAAGCGCCGAACATAGCGCCGAGACTCGCAAAAACCACCACCCCGACCACGGGACCAATAATAGGAACTGGGAGCCCTAACCCTGCGCCTACCGTTCCCCCGATGAGAGAACCAATCATGGCGCCTACCGCTCCTCGGCGACTCCCTCCCTTTGCCATTCCTGCGGCACTGGCAATGGCCTCCAAAATTTCCCCCAGCGTGGCCAAGCCAGCGAGAACGAACACGACCCCCCAACCGAAGCCCAATCCTCCTTGAATAGGAAAAAGCCAGGCGAAGAGCGCACCGGAAAAAACGATGAGCCAGTTTCCTGGAAGGCCGATGAGAGTACACCACCAGCCCAAGGCACAACTGAGCCCGAACGAACCTAACCAAATGTAAGTCATCTTTAGCGCGCTTTGACTTTAGTCGTTGCTACCTTGAGCAGCACCGCCATCATCAGGACGAAGAGTCCGACGGCCAGCGAATTGCACTCAAGTAACCACGGATGCTTCGCGCTCATATCAAGCGCTTGGCCCCATCCCTCTTTTACAAAGAGAATGGCAAGCCCAATACCGGCAATGGAACCGCCGGCAATGAGACCAGAGGAGAATAGGATTCCAGGGCCCGTCTCCTTTTCCTCGTCTGTTTGCTTGATTCCCCTGCGAGACGTAATCTTTTCGACAAGCCAGCGAATGGCTCCGCCGCAGAAGATAGGCATCGACACGGAAAGCGGCAAATACACGCCAACCGCAAAGGGAAGAGCCGGGACCTGACAAAGCTCCAATACAAGGGCAATCGCGACACCGAGAAGCACCAAGCCCCATGGCAGCTTCTGAGTCAAAATACCGTCGATAATGAGCGACATGAGCCGCGCTTTGGGCGCCTCGTATTTTTGAACCGAGCTTCCATCGTCACGATTTTTTAACACACCGTTGATTCCCGGATCGACTAAATAGCGGACCGTGCCGCCATCATCGACGAGATATTTACCAGCCTGCAACTTCGCAAGAGGCCCTGCAACGGGTTGCTCGGTTAGCCGTAGGATATGATAGGTATTTAAATCATGGCCGCCCGGGACCTTCTCGGTCTCAGTCAAGGAAGCGACACTCTCGACCTTCACACCTTCGGGAATAGCCTTCGTGGAGTAAATCGTCGAAGCATTATTGAGAAGCTCCAACGTGTATCCAATCACGATGGCGGACGTCAGCGCTCCGATGAGAAGCGAAATTTGCTGCGCTTTCGGAGTGGCCCCAACCAGAAATCCCGTCTTGAGATCTTGAGAAGTAGTTCCTCCGTTTGAGGCCGCGACACACACGACCGCGGCAACACTGAGAGCAGTCACTCTATAAATGGGGTCTACCCACCCTAAAGCCAGAAATACCAAGCTCGTAAAGAGCAGGGTCGCAACAGTCATTCCCGAGATCGGATTGGAGGAAGATCCGATTTCTCCCGTCAATCGAGAGCTCACGGTGACGAACAAGAAACCGAAGACGACCATGAGGACTGCGCCGAAAAAGTTAATTTTCAATGAGGGTGAGAGCCAAATCGCGAGAACTAAAACCAAGGAACCCACCAGCACGAAAGAGATCGGAAGGTCTTGATCGGTTCGCTTTACATTCACAAGCTTTCCGGTCGCCGATTTCAGGCCGCCAAGACCAGCCCTTGCGCCGTGAATGATCACCGGTAAGCTTTGCAAAAGGCTGATGATACCGCCCGCAGCCACTGCTCCCGCTCCAATATAAAGAACGTAACTTCTCCAAATTTCATGAAGGCTCATGTCGGCAATGAGTTTAGTCGCCGGAAATAAGGGGGTTGTTAGCCCAGCGCCGAAGAGCTTAATCATCGGCATGAACACCCAACTCGAAAGAAGCCCTCCCGCCACCGTGATGCAGGCAATGCGGGGTCCGATGATGTAGCCGACCCCGAGAAGCTCAGGCGAAACTTCAGCCGAAACGGCGGCACCTTTAAAAAAGCCGATGGCCTTTTCCGGAACATCCGTCCAGAGCTTGAGTCCTAAATTCAAAAATTTGTAAATTAATCCATAGAAGAAGCCGGCAAAAACCGTCTTGGCACTCGTCCCACCCCGTTCGCCGGCGATGAGCACTTCCGCGCAGGCCGTCCCCTCCGGATACGCAAGCTCCCCGTGCCCTTTTACGATTAGGGCTTGGCGAAGCGGGATCATCATCAATACCCCGAGTAACCCGCCGAGAACCGCAACCGTCATAATACGGCCCACTTCCATCTCGTATCCGAGAATTAAGAGGGCCGGCATCGTGACCGCAACTCCGAAGGCGATGGACTCACCCGCCGAGCCAGTGGTCTGCACGATGTTGTTTTCTAAAATCGTAGCGGGCTTGAGGCCGAAAAGCTTGGAAAATCCTTTAAAAAGGGTAATCGAGAGCACCGCTACAGGAATCGACGCGCTCACCGTCATACCCACCTTCAGAGCCAGGTATAACGACGAAGCTCCGAATACGATGCCAAGTAAGACCCCTACAATGACCGGGACAACGGTAAGTTCCGCAACCTTGGCGGAGGAGGCGATGAATGGTTTATGCTCTTTTGTCATTTAGACCCTCTTTGTCACGACGAATTTCAAGGCTTTAGCAGAAAGACACGGTGAAACATAGGGGTATTTTATGTGGAAAATCCGCCATATTCTAGGGAATTTAGACCTAAAACACAGTGAATTTGCATTCCTGTAAGAGAAGGGCTTGGAAACTCCGATAAGAAGGCATGAAGAAAGTCATAGACTCGCCCGCGGTTCAGGTCGTTTTTAGCTGCGTAATCCTACTTATCTTGGGAATCTGTCTCTATCACGATAGTTCCGTGCTTTCTGAAACAGTAAGAGAGCGAGCCGCCATTCGAAACTCTCTTCTT
>JAHFAF010000319.1 GCA_023250715.1 Pseudobdellovibrionaceae bacterium
GTGCAACCGCCAAAGCGCCGGTGTTATAATTTCCCACCTGTACCATTAGATTCGTGGCGAGGGTGGTGACGTGAGTTAACGTTGCATCCACCTTCAGAAGATCCTTCGTTTCCGTTGCTGGATCCAATACGTAGAGCGAGCCATCCGGTCCGAACGCTAGATGAGTGGGATACGAGAGTGCTCGCAGCTTCGCCCCCCCGAGTACGGTGGATATTCTCCCGGTACTCGCGTCTATTTTTCTAATTCGGCGATCCGTATTATCCAGTACATAAAGAGATCCCTCCGGGCCGAACTTGATGTCTTTGAGCTCGCCAAACCGTGCCGATTCCGCCTCATAAATGGCGTTGTCTTCAGTCTCAGCATTATTCGCCCCCGCAAGAGTACGAATAATTTGATCCGTACCCAACGCCCGTACTCGTTGATGATCCACGTCCGCAATATATAGAATGCCATTGGTGTCTAACGCCAAACCCTCAGGGCGAAGATCCGCGCGATTGGCGGGGCCGCCGTCTCCTAGGATAGGACTGCCCCAACCAGGCGTATAGCCAGAAGCCCAGCCCCGACCGGCGACGGTCGTGATCCTGCCGCCTGCATCCACCTTTCTTACGCGTGCATCCCAAGTGGAATACTGCGAAAAATAGAAGGAGCCATCGGGGCCTAACGCCATCTCGTAGAGAAAATCGATTTGGGCCGCTAATGCAGAGCCGTCATCGCCAGAATTTCCCCAGGTTCCATTTCCGGCGACGGATATCCAAGGCCGCCCGGGAACAAACTTGAAAATCTGGTAGTTCTTCCAGGTATACATCGCTCCGCTTTTATCCATCGCTAAGATATTTTGAATGCCTGCAACCGTGTGAATCTTTCCGTCGCTATCGATTCTTCGCACCGCGGGGGCGTTACCAGCGTCCGCATCATTGAGATAAAGCGAGCCCTGCGGTCCGACGAGAATCGAATTTCGAAGATAGGCACCTTCCGACTCCCCATTTTTCAGGTAATAGGAACTATCCGGCCTTAGACCAATCGGGTTCAGTTTGGGAGCCATCAGGGGCGATCCCTGTGCAAGAGATCCATCCGGGCAATACCCTTTGGCCCCGCTCACTCCGGCCACAATCTGGACGGGCCCGTTTTCCGGGATGAGTAGGACTCTGTAATTGGAGGGGTCCGAGACATAAAGTTTGTCCTCGCCACACGCAAGGTAGATCGAGGACGGCGTCGAATCCACGCCCGGGCGCACCGGAGAGATATCCAGGGAGCCGAACGAAACCCGCAACCTGTGAGACAACTCATTCGTATTGGCCGGGTTCGGAGAGCCTGCGTAAATCTTGAGAGTATTTTTTTCAAGTAAATAGACAAACCTGCTCGCGGCAAAAAATATTTTATCCTGCATCAAGCAGATTGAGTTTGGACGCGTAAGGAGGCTCGCCAGGGGATCCATTCCTATGGTTTGAAAGCCAACACTCTCTCCCACTCCTTGAAATAGGGAGAAAGAGGAGGCCACTTTGATCGGCTGGTAGAGTAAAAGCTGGGGCACCACCCCATAGGAGTTCGCCGAATAGGGAAGGACGACAGAATCCGATTCGCTCTTTTCTCTCTGGTTCAACGTGTCCGCGACATGAAGCTGAAAAAGAACTTTCGTGGGAAGATCCTGCTGTAAAGTAAGCGTACACTTTTGCGAGAGGCCATTGTTCGCGACACTACAAGTTGGATTGTTGAAGTCCGCGCCAAACTCCCTCTGCGGCGCCAGCCACTCAAGCTGAATATTATCCGCTACAGAAGCGGCTACAGACTCATTACCCTGGTCATCAATCACCACAGCCGCACAAGAGATCTGGAACTGATTCGCCCCTTGGTCTTGAAAATTACAACGAGCCCGGACATTTTCAAAATTAGCCAAGACAAGACGTCCCGCAAATCCGTCCGCGTTTCCCCCGGGTGCATTATCGGAGGTACGAGTACAGGCGGAGGGAACAAGGAGGAATGTCCCAAAGAGCGCGATCCTTCCGAGAAGTTTCAGTGTTCGATTCAAGGCTCTCTCTCTAAAATGGATAACTTTCAGCCATTCCAGGTATGGCAAGCACCACAGTACATAAGACAAAACGCTTCTAATGAGGTCATTTAGAGTGAAGAACCCATGCTCCTATCCGACATAATCCTCACAATTGCGTTTGAACCGGTGACGCTATTAGAGACAGAAGCGCTATTGGATGTGTAAGCCTTTACCCGGAAATAGACATTTGGGTTTGGTGCCCCAGATCCAGGTAGGCCGCAGTGTTAGATTCTGGGCCGTGTATCCAGGGCAGTGACGCCATCCAATCATGGCGCCTCGATCGCGGTTGGAAGGTAAATATAAGGGGCATTTGGAACTGGTCCCCCACCGCCATTTTGCGCGGCCCCCTCGTGTACAATTAGGGCCCGTGGGGCTGATGGGGCGTAACCTCTCGCCGGATGCCGTGGCGCCGTCGATTATTCCGGCGTGGCGGAACTGACGCCAGTGGGCGATCGGCGGAATCAAAGGGAATCTCCTTCCATTGGCACTTAGTATTGGATTTCGGAGTGTAGGAATATTCATCGATATCTTCGCAGCACTCTTTAACTCGAGAGATGTCCTTTTGGAGTGCCCGCTCCTCAACTGGACTTAGCGGTTTGTCCGCTGGAGGCATCCATCGAAAGGCTGCGCTGGCCTTGCCGCAGCCCTCGGGGGCGGCGGCTTTACTGCCGTGGGTGGCGTGACCGGTAGAAAGTTGCGCTAAGGTTCCACACGTGTAAGGGCCGCCCAATCGGTGGCACTCCGTACAGGAAAGACTCTCATCTAAGGAAAAGGCAGTTCGAGGGTGGCTGCCGGAAGAATCCCCGTTGGCCTGGACACCGTAATATTGTCCGAACGGGACGGAAATATTGTGCGCCTTTAACGCCTCAAAAATGGGAGCGGAGAAGGGCGTAAAAATCAGCGGGTCATTATCGTGACATTTCATGCAAGCATTGGGTCCGACGTATCCCCAAGGCCGTCCCTGCCCAACTGGAGGCAAATGATCCATATTTACGTTGCCGACAGTGTTGAAAAAGCAAGTACCTCCGCCATCCGGATTGTGGCAAATCATCGCCACTTCCGAGATATCGGCCTTAGCCGCCGATTTTCGCCGGCAGAGGGCAATGCAGAATGAGGCATTAACTGGGCTCTTGAAAATATCGAACCCCCCCGGGTAGCAACCCGACGGGCCGCTATTGATGTGGGTGGGATTGCTGCACTGGGTATTACCCGTGGATTCACCTAAAGGCTCCTTTTCAACGGAGCCATTCCGGCAAACCCAGCGAAAGATCGGCAGCTCGGACCCGCAGCGGAGAATTTCGGTCTTGGGAACATAGATTCCCTTGGCCTCACAGGCCGCGATCTGATTTCCGGCCGCCCGTTTCATATCACTGTCGATATCTTCGAAGGCCGACAAATCAGTCGTTAGGAGGTAAGCCAGGAGGATAACCTTTGCCGGAAAAATGGTCGCTCTGAAGGTTCCGTGCTGCATCTCCTGCTATCCTAGCATGTTCAGCGGGTACTTTTCCTCCCCCAGCATTTGACCGGAATACTGACGGTCTGTGGAGTAGAGTGGCCATAGGCTAGGTCTCCGATACAAACAAGTTCGAATTCTGATCGCGTTCACGTAGTAAAAGTCATTCGCGCGCTGGGTGGCTCAAAGTGAATTGTGAAGAAAACGCACCATCGGTTTTCCGCCTGCTCTAAAGGAAGAGGAATGAAACAGTAAGCTCAACATAATCTTCACAATTGAGTTTGAACCTAATTGATCACCAATGTCTTGAGTCAAGTATCCACCCGTGGAATGCGGGAAATCGGTCGCTTCAAAAAAAGCTCAACACCCTTGCCGGACAACCGTCTGTTCTAAGGAAAGGTAAAAATAGCCGTGTTTAAGCCTGTCTCTATTTTTGCGACCGTTCGCCCGGCGATCTGGCTTCAGATCCTCGTTACGCTAGTGCTTACCGGCTGTCCGGGATTTAATCCCGGCACGAACGAGGAGCCGATCCTTTCCCCCGCGCCTGTATTTGCCCCAAGTGAATCTCAGGGCGATACGTCCTCGGGAAGGGGTAAGCAAGACTCTTCGGGCGGTTCGTCGGACTCCCCGCCCGACGACGGTTCGGGTGACACTTCTGGCGACCCTTCCGATGATCCCTCCTCCCTATCTATCGATGCTGTTTCGCCACCGTTTGGCCCCACGCCCGGAGGGACTCTCATTTCCCTTTCCGGAAAAAACTTCAAACCACAACTCAAAGTTCAATTGGGCGGAGCCCCTTGCGAGGGAGTTCTCGTTTCGAGCGACGGGGAACGCGCATCGTGCATTACCACGGCTCACACCAACGGCTCGGTGAAAATCACAATTATTAACCCGGATGAGGAAGTATCCCTCGAGGACGCTTTTACTTATAAGGAAGTGGCGCGGCTCTCTCTCTCCGGAGCCCCAGGCCCTTTTCTTTTTCCTGACGCCGCCGTAGGCGGATCTCAAACAGTGATTTTTACCGTCGCCAACTCGGGCGAAATGGCAGCCTCCGCTCTAAGCCCTGCGGCAATCCTCCCGCCCTTTTCCTATAAAAATGGCGCCTATCCCGGGGAAGGGGGAAATTGCGGCCCTACGATCTCGGGGGGAGCTAGCTGCACCCTTGCCATTGCCTTTGCACCACCCTCCACCTCGCAATACTCCGGTGCCATTACATTAAATTATCACGACGGATTTCAGGCGCAGTCCGTCTCGCTGCCCCTTAGTGGAATGGGGGCGGACGCCTCGGCCCTAGCGTTGTCGGATGGGCCCACCTATGATTTTGGCGAACTCGCGGTCCGTGAATCGCGCGATAAGGAATTCATACTTACCAATACGGGTTCTCGAGCAGCAACCTCGATTCAGCCCTTGGGATTTCTCGGAGCTTCCTATTCCTTCAAAGGCGGATCGTACCCCGGAGGGGGAACCTGCGGCAGCTCGCTCGAGAAAGGGCAGAGCTGCACGCTGAGCCTGACCTTCCGCCCACTCGACGTAGGCGCCATCGAGGGGAACCTTCGCTTAAGCTACAGCGGTGGGGTGGGGGTTTCAGAGGTGTCGCGACCGCTCACCGGGAAAGGGTTGAGTCCGGGAGTTGCCCTTCTCTCACTTTCCCATGGCCCGAAGCATGTCTTTACTTCGCAAATTGTAGGAGCGTCCGATACGGTCTCCCTTCTCATCACAAACACTGGCCGCCTTCCCGCAACGGGAGTCCACACTCTCGCCCCTGTCGCTCCCTTTGAAATGACGTCTACGACCTGCACGGAAACGCTAAATCCGAATGAGAGT
>JAHFAF010000320.1 GCA_023250715.1 Pseudobdellovibrionaceae bacterium
AGTAAGAACGTCGAGTTTCCTCCTTTGGCAGGCCTCCCTACGGGTTCGGTTGGCCGCGCCTCGTGAGAGCCGCCTACTCGAGCCAAGCCAAAAGCCCCTAATCCAACGTGTTGTTGGTCCCCCGAAGATTGCGTGCACGTCCACCGCCGGACTACAGGCATAATTCTTATTGCGGGCGTGCTGTTTGCAAAAGTCTAGTCTTGTCGCTTGTCGTTGCGACTTTGCTTGCGCCGTTGCCGCTGCAAGCGGAGACGCGGCATGATTCGTGGGGGAAGCGTCTGCGTTGCGCGGCCGCGCTGACAGCGCTGGCGTTCGTTGGCGCGACCTCGTGGAACTATTTCAATCCGGGCGCTCCGCAGCAGCAACTCGCTCAGCACTTGGCGGGGCGAAATCTTTCCGTTGCGACGTCGGTGACGGTCACACATTTCGCTCAACTGCACTGGGTGAGAGGCTCGGAAAGATACAAAGGGGTGTTTCCCAACGTCCTCGAGTCACAGGCGAAAATTCTGAAGCGATTGCGTCAAGCGAGGGAACGCGGAGAGCCTGCCGTCTTCAACGAGCTCAATCACGAAGCGCTGACCCGGGCGGACTGGGAGCGGTTGAACGGCGCAGAGACGTTCAAACGTCTCCAGACGGTGGCTGACATCCACAATACGTATCACGCCGGGTCGGTCTTGGGGAACGCGGCCGAAGGCCACTACAACACCTACCGCTCATTCTTTCCGAACGGAATTCCTAGTACACCGCCCGCGACTTGGACAATCGGACAGCAACATGCCTTGGTGCGCTTAGGGGCGGCGAACTTGCTCTGGGCTGCCGGCGAGTTGCGAGAAGTGCATCCGGCGGACATTCGCCACACCTGGACCACCGGTTTCGACCAGACACTGCGTTTCAAGCAGTCCATGCACGTCAGTCGCGAAGTCGTGACTTTGGGAAATCTAGTGGCAGCCACGCGGTCGTCGCAGCCGTCTGAATGGATCATAGTCTACGGCGCCAACCACGATTTTGCGAAGTACGAAGGCAACGGACTCACTTTTCGCCGTGAAGAATTCGCTCCCACTCGACCATAGAAATCTAAGGGATGTCAGTCACCTTCTACCGTCGTAAGGAATCCGAGCACTCGCCATGGCAATCCACCGCCTAGGAGATGGGGGGAAACCTATGGATTTCGTACTGTCATTGAAATAGTTTCTGGTCAGCATGTCGGAGATTGCGGCCTTCTCAAGAACCCTGTTGGATGAGAATGTGTAAAAAGGGGAAGAAAATCGAGAATCGAAAGTAGAGGAAAAATTCTGCCCGGTGGTCTCTATCTTCGGTCCGATCCAGGCGATTCTCAATTTTCGATTTTCTAAAATTTTGCGCCTAGCAAAATTTTTGGACCGACCCAAACGCTGCGCGCACCGCGATTTGCTCTACGATTACATCAAGTTTCTGATTGTCCGGAAAAATTTGGATATTAACGAAGTTAAGCGAATGTACCTCGAAGAGAAACTGACAGCTTCGCAGATCGGTGAAAAATTCGGTGTCTCTAAGCAGATGGTCCTTTCACGATTAAGGCGGATTGGTGTTCGCCGGACACCTGACCGTGGTCGGTCGCCGGACAACTATCGATATCGAAACCCACCGTACGGCTACAGGGTAATGAAGGGGCGTCTCGTGTGTTGTTCAAAGAAACTCCGCGTTGTTCGCGCTTTGATCGAACTCAGAGACAGGAGACGCTGCGAGTGGTCGGAAATCGCCTTGCAACTAAATCAAGAAGGGCACCGCACCCGACGGGGATTGCTCTGGAATCGAACGGGAGTGAAACGAGTGCATCAACGATGGAGCGGTAAGCTATAGGCCCAATATCAAAAATAGCTTTATCGGTTGCTCGTTCAGGGTAGGGCGAATATCTCTAAGTTATGCTTCGGCTTCAATATAATTTCCTGGTTTACCTTTGCCTGGCCCTGAGCGGTAACGCCTTGGCCGCTGAGCACTTTATGGCAACAACGGGGAGTGACTCGAACTCTGGTTCAAAGGCAAGCCCGTGGTTCTCACTTCAAGAATCGATTTGGAAGTTGAAGGCGGGCGACACACTCACAATAAGGGGGGGAACGTATTACGATGCGTCGTTCGCTGATATCAGCGTTCCGTCGACCGGCAAGACTTCGGTCATTCGTGCAGCAGCAGGTGAGCAGGTGGTTTTTGACGGCCGGGTCCCCACTTCAAGCGTAGTCTCCGCAAATAGATGGAAGCAAGTTGGGCGCAGGCGCTGGTCGACAGAATACATAGGAAAATGGCGTTGGCTCGATGGCCTGTGGCTTGCGCGGGAATACTTTCCGAAAGTCGACGCAGAAGATCAGCTACGGCCCAAGACTTGGTTCTTGGAGACGAAGTCGAAGCAAATCGTGCTTCAGTTAGATGGCGACGAACGTCCTGAGAATGAGAAATTGCAGTTTAGACTTGGCTTTATGATCACGTTCGATACCCCAAACTGGAGAATCGAGGGGATCACGGCAAACTACTTTACCCAATACGGAATCGGGGTTTGGAAAACTCGAGATGTAGTTATTCGAGGTTGCCAGGCGCACTTCAATGGTGGGGGTGGTATCGAGGCCGTTCATGCAGGAAGCCTAGTAATCGAAGATAATCATACCTCTTACAATGGTTCAGAGGGTGGTCCAGGCTGGTCTTCTGGCATTCATCTATTCGGACTCACGGACAAGAAAAGTGTCGTGCGCCGGAATATTTCTCACCACAACAGGGATTCATCGGATCACCATACCGATGGGAATGGATTCTCCATCGACAAGGGATACGCCTTTGGCGGTGCCGAGGCGTATGAAAATATCGCATACAACAACGGTGGGCGAGGTCTAGATGTAATGGAGACGGCCGATGCCCACGTTCACCACAATACTTTCTATAATAACTCCCTCGATCCCGAGATAGCCAACCAGGGGGAAGTCTCGATTTATGGAGAAGTTTCGCTGAATGGACTTGCTGTTAGTGACAATATTTTACTGGCGACCCGCAAGAATTTTCCCTTAGTGGTGTGGGGAAATCTGAGCCCAGCGAAAGTGAAAGGTGACTACAATTTGCTCTATAACCAAGACTCAGCCGGCTTGGTTGTGGGAAACCCTGCTGACGGAGAGAACTCTTATACTCTAGAGCAGTGGCAAAGACTGAGTGGAAACGAGATGCATTCCCTTAGTGAAAACCCAAAACTGAAAAATCCGGATTCATCTGATTTTGCTCCGCGCTCCGGGAGTCCGGTATTTGGTAAGGGATCTAAAGGCGGAACAATAGGCGCCTTGTCGCGCTGATTCAAAGTTACTGATTAAGACGTTCAACGGATTTGAGAAGGCCGTTAATCATTTTCCCGATTTCGATCAGTTGCGCACGGAATTCCAAGTGCGTTGTCTCCTCGATGAGATTGTTTGTTCGAAGCACTTGAAGGATCGGAACGCATTCGAAAACTGAGCCGCGGGCAATCCAGAGAAACTGGCGTTTCTCGGCTTTGTGCCAACGGCCGTTTCCTTCCGCGATATTTAACGGAATAGAAAGTGCGGCGCGGGTGAGTTGGTCGATAAGGGCATAGGACGTTTTTGAACGGAGCTCTTTGCCGAATGCTTCGACTGTTGAGGCCCACGCTACGGCCTTTTTGTAGACGTCGAGGTTTTCGAAATCGAAACTCATACAATCAACGGGTTAAAACGGAACGTCGAAGATGAAAAGAGAGATAGGGGAGCGCGAGATCGGTGCGCGCAACGTTCATTTCGGTTGTACGATTGAAACGAAGCTCTCTTACTCAACTTAAGTGATGGGATAAAAAGAAGATGTTGGATGTTTGGTGTTAGAGGAAAACTTTCGCCCTTCTAACATCGTCCCAGGTATTCCAAACACCTAATATCTAACATCAAACATCTAATTTTCGCCGGTAGGCGAAAATTTTGGAGGTGGGGGGACTGCAACCCCCGTCTGCAAGTGCCAGAATAAAGAGCGAAAAACAACGATAACAATAACCTGCTAAGCCGCGACTTCCACCCAGATCCTCAGATTTCCATCGATGTACTGCCTCACTGCTTACAACTGCTGACACCGAGTGGAGTTACAACGACTCGAACGTTCTTATGTCGAGGGTGGTAAAGAGACCTGTTGAACTTCGCGAGTTCCGGCATCGGCCCTCGCTCAATGTCCCTTAGCGCCGCTCCAGGGTTGGAAGCAATCTGCACAAGGCACGCTGTCGCAATCACCGTCCCTAATAGTTCAAATAGTTTCGTCATCACTCCTCCTATGCCGTAGCCGAGACCGGGTAGTTAGGTCGAGTCCTAAACCAGTCTTTTGCCGCCAGTGTTTTAACCACTCTCGCCGGGGGAAAGAATCCATGCGGAAATTCGCGGTTCATGTAGCCCGCAATAATTCGTTCCTGAGTCTCGCTGGGCACATTCTCCTCGAATAGCGCAACGGCTTCCTCGGGAACGCTATCCAATTCGGTTTCCATTGCTATCGGCACGAAAATATTTTTCGGCGGAACTTCTTTAGATTTTTTTAATTTCTTATAACTTCTTAGATCTTCCTCATTTTGAGGTGGTGGCTGCCTCAATTTGAGCTGCGTACCTCCTCGATTTGAGGTTCCTTGGGACGAAGAACGAGGTGCCTCATTTTGAGGCACCTTTTTATGAGTAGGGCGTCCGTCCGGATCAGTTCCAGGCGAAGGGTAATTACAGGCAATCGACGATATCTGCCAAAGATTCCCCTTCTTGAAATCGACCTCAATGACGGAAATCAGCGCCTTGTCTTTTAGGGTCTTGAGGGCACGTGAGATAGTTGCGTGCGACATCCCGGCTTGGCTCTCAATAAAGCCCACCGACGCTCTCATGGTCCCATCGGACGTTGGGAATCTCCAGGCCCTACTGGAGAGCCAAAGGAACAGCCTGAACGAGTCTCCAGAAAGATCTCGCAACAAGGGCTCAAAAAAAACCCGATGGGAGAGCTTGAAGAATCCACCTACCTCCCTTTGGGCAGCCTCGTTTTGAGGTGGGTCATTTCGAGGTGCCTCGCATTGATTTCCGTTTGTCTCCTGGATCTGAGTCACCTCAATTTGAGGTTGCTCAGAACTGACCCGTTGTTTTTGAGGCACCTCATTTTGAGTGACCTCAGTTTGGTTACGGAAGTCCGAAGACCCCGACGGAATAAGGGGCTTCGCAGTGGATGCTTGAGGTGGCTCAATTTGAGCTGGCTCAAAACGAGAATGGATAATAGGAGGCGCCTCCTTTCGAGGCACCTCACTTTCTTCGTGTGGAGGTTTGAAAACGAACCCCTCTT
>JAHFAF010000321.1 GCA_023250715.1 Pseudobdellovibrionaceae bacterium
ATAGTCATCATGAGGCCAACAATGAGGAGCAGAAAACTGGAAAGAGAGACCGCTACGAGGCGCGGAAGAACGAGGTAACGAATAGGGTCCGCGCCGAGGCAACGGATCGCGTTCAATTGATCGGTCACCTGCATCGTCCCCAGCTCCGCGGAAGTATAGGCTCCCACTTTTCCGGAAAGAATGAAGGCAATGAGAACCGGCCCCACGTTTCGAATGGTAACGGAAGTGGAAAGCCCCCCCAAAAAAGCTTCGGCCCCGAAGTCGCGCAGCTGGAGATGAATCTGAATCGCCATAATGGCGCCTACGAAAAGGCCCGCGACCGTTGTCGTCGTAAAAGAGCGGACACCAACGGCGTACATTTGTTCTATAACACTCGTAGGGGAGACCCCGTGTCGTCTCAATTCCTTGGCGGTAGTGATGCTGAACAAGATAAGACCACCAAGATCCTTCATGCCGTTATCGAACCAGCGCCTCATGCCGATCGCCTCGCAATCGCTTCGCGCAAGAACTCCCGCACCACTTGCGAAGTGCTCTTCTCGAGCTCTTTTGGCGACCCACTTGCGATGACCTTCGCCTGATCGAGCATCACGATTTGATCGGCAATTGCAAGCGCGCAGTGCATATCATGAGAGACCACAACCACGGTCAAATTCAACTGCCTCGCAAGACGCTCGATAAGATGATTGATTCGAGTCGTGGTAACAGGATCGAGCCCTGTCGTCGGCTCATCAAAAAGCAAATGGTTTGGCGAAGGAGCCAAGGTGCGCGCAATACTCACACGCTTTTGAAGACTAAAGCCCAATTCCGTGGGGAGCTTTCCCAAACAATCCAACGGTACCCCGACCCAGCTCAATAGTTCCTTTACACGGCTCTCTTCTTCCGCGGGAGTTGCCGTGAGGCTGTGAGCTCTCAGGCCGAAGGCTACGTTCTCTCGAATCGTCAGAGAATCCAAAAGCGCCGGGGACTGAAACACCATCCCGCAATGCCGCCGCACTTCCCCCCATTCTTCCTCGCCTCTCCCATCGACTCTTTTTCCTCCAATCCAAATCTCCCCTTCTTCGGGAGTCAAAAGGCCCACGAGAGACTTGAGCAATACCGATTTTCCCGTTCCCGATCGGCCGATGATAAAATGAATTTTCCCCGTGGCAAAGCTTAAGTCCACCTTGTCGAGGACTCGCTTCGATCCAAAACTCTTCGAAAGCCCCTTCACTTCGATCACAGAGGCCCCTCTTCACTTCCACTGAGAAACTGCACTACGTCGGGAAAACCACTCGTGCGAAGGGCCGCAAGCTTTCCCCGTTGCCGGACCACGCCTTCGGAAAGAAAAATCATTTCCTTACATAAATATTCTGCTTGAGCAGGATCGCTCGTCACCAAAATGAGCGCCATCCCATACTGACTTTTCATTTTTTGGATTAAAGAAAGAATACTTCTCGCGGTAAGAGGATCAAGCCCTGCCGTCGGCTCATCGAGAAGCAATACCTTGGGGCAAAGAGAAAATGCGCGAGCCAGTCCCAACCTCTTTTGCATCCCCCCCGACAACTCCGCAATCGCAAGAGCTTCCGTCCCAGAGAGCCCCACCTCTGAGAGCGCCTGCGAAATAGGAATCATTCCCTCTTCCCGAGTCTCTTCCTGCGCAAAACGCAGGTTTTCCCCTACGGACCAGGAATCGAAAAGCCCCCCTTGCTGAAAGGTCATCCCTATCTCCCGGCACGGCCTTCCGGTGACCTCTTTATCTTCCAGAAAAATAGATCCCCTGTCAGGAGTTCTCAGTCCCGCCAATATTTTCAAGAGTAAGGATTTTCCCGAATTGCTCGGGCCTAGGATTGCCAGCGCCTCCCCAGGTGCAACATCCAAATCAATTCCCTTTAAGACCCCGAACGCGTGGATGCCCTGAGCCGCCAACATGGTGAGCTAAAGAGTACCACGAAGTGTCGATCCCCAAAATGACGACTTGTAAGACCTCAGTTATCGGCGGGTTTCATTTTTGTAACGTGCAAAATCGAACTTGCGAGCCATTTGGCCATGAAATGGACGAGGTCCGAGACTAGGCCCCACCGATAACTGAGGCCTTACGACGACTTTGCCGCTTCCTTCCTCTTTCCTTGACACAACTCTACGTCTTTCCTAGCTTATTTCCTCATCGCGAAGGAGTAAGCAGGTATGGGGTTGAAACGCGTAAGTTTGGTTCTTCTAATGTCGTTATGCGCTTGGGCCGGCGCCGACCAAAAAGTAAAGGTAGGGTTGGTTCTGGATAAAGGAGGACGTGACGACAAATCATTCAATGCCTCCGCGTTTCAAGGAGCGACCGACGCCGAGAAGAAGCTCGGCATTCACCTCAAGGTGGTCGAATCCTCCGACGATTCCTCGCTCGAACCTTCTTTAAGAACATTCGCGCAGCACGGATTTGACCTCGTGATTGGAATAGGTTTCGTGCAACAGGTTCCCCTCGAAAAGGTTGCAAAGGAATTTCCGAAAACGAAGTTTCTTTTGGTCGATGCTTTTGCTGACACTTCAAATGTTCGCTCCATTATTTTTAAAGATCATGAAGGCGCTTTTCTCGTCGGTGCGATCGCGGCCCTCACCTCGAAATCCCAGGTGGTCGGATTCGTTGGCGGGATGGATATCCCCCTTATTCGTAGAATCGAGCTGGGCTACAAGAAAGGGATCGAGGCGGCTAAGCCCAATACGAGAGTCCTCACGAACTATGTAGGCTCCTCCTCCGATGCCTGGAGAAATCCCATGAAAGCCAAGGAGCTCGCCCTGAGCCAATACCAAAAAAAGGCGGATGTTATTTTCGCTCCGGCTGGAGCCTCTGGCCTAGGAGTGTTCGACGCCGCCGAAGAGACCAAGAAACTCGCTATCGGCTGCGACTCCAATCAAAACTGGATCAAACCCGGAAAAATTCTCACCAGCATGTTGAAGCGAGTCGATCTCGCCGTATTCCAGGCAATCGAGCTTACGACCCAAGGCAAATTCCAAGGCGGTAAAATTAGCGCTGGGATTGCCGAAGGCATGATCGACTACGCGATGGACGCCAACAACCGCGCGATCCTCACTCCTGAGGTAGAAAAACAGGTCAATCTCTTCAAGGAACAAATCGTCAAGAAGGCGGTTATCGTCCCCGACTTTTACGAGCTGCAAAAGAAACCGGCTCGATCTTAAGATTGAATTCACCATGGGAGATTTAGCCTTTGCTCTTCACGAGATCTCCAAGTCATTCGGCGAGGTCACGGCAAATTCTAAAGTAAGCTTCGAGGTTGAAGCGGGCACCGCCCATGGGATTGTCGGCGAGAACGGTGCCGGCAAGTCTACCATCATGAAGATTCTCTATGGCCTTTACCCACCGGATTCGGGCTGGGTGGAGGTGAAGGGAAAACGCGAGAATATCACCCACCCCGAGACCGCGATCAAGCTTGGCATTGGTATGGTACACCAACACTTCATGTTGGTTCCCACGCTTTCGGTGTGGCAAAACCTATCGATCGGGACTGAGCCCGGCCCGGTGCTCTTTCCAAAAAAGATTAAAGAGAAATTGCAATCTCTTCAAAAGGAATACGGATTTCAACTCGATCTCAATGCTCGCATTGAAAATTTAAGCGTGGGGCAACAACAACAGGTGGAAATCTTGAAACTCCTCCACCGCAATGCCGATATTTTGATCTTGGATGAGCCCACCGCCGTCCTGACCCCTCAGGAAGTAGATCAGCTTTTCACTCGACTGAAAACGCTATTGGAAAAAGGCCGCACCATTGTCCTTATCACTCACAAGCTCAAAGAAATATTGCGCTTCACTCAGCGAGTGACCGTAATGCGGCAAGGCCGTGTCGTTGATACAACCCACACGAAAGAACTTACAGAAACCTCACTCGCAGAAAAGATCATCGGAAGAAAGCGCAACAGCTTACCGGAACGGAAAATATTTCCCGTCGACGCGAAGGTTCTCATTGAGGTTCAGGACCTCTCGCTCAAACAACCGGACCGGGAATCTCTTCAGAAGATCAATTTTTCGGTGCGATCCGGTGAAATTCTGGGGGTCGCCGGAATCGAGGGAAATGGGCAGGCGGCCGTCGTCGAATGCCTGGCCGGAGTTGAACGCGGTTATGGAGGGAGTGTTCGCGTGCAAGGCAGGGAGGTGAGTCGGATCAATCCTTATCGTCTTCACCAACTGCAATACGCACTCGTACCTCCGGATCGGCACCGAGAGGCGGCTATTCTCGAATTCACAGCGGAAGAGAATTTTTCTCTAGGCCACCAACGAGAGCGAGTCTTTCAACTCGCGGGTTTTATTCGAAGTCGTTCGCGGCGGGACGAAACGCTAAAAGGGCTCCAGGCATTTGATGTCCGCCCTCCAAATCCGGATCAACGTTTTCGCGAATTTTCCGGAGGCAATCAGCAAAAACTCGTTCTCGCCAGAGAGTTCACGCGTGAAGTCCGCACCGTCATCGCGTCTCACCCGACTCGGGGAGTGGACATCGGCGCCATCGAGCGCATCCACGCGGAACTTCTGATGTGGAGAGACAAGGGCGCTGCCATTCTCCTTTTCTCCTCCGAACTTGAGGAAATCCTCGACCTCTCGGATAGAATCCTCGTCCTTTACGAAGGAAAGGTCGCAGGCGTTTGTAAGCGAAGCGAAGCCAACGAGAGACAGCTCGGACTTTGGATGACTGGAGGGACAGCGTGAAAAAGTGCCTCCTCTCTCTAAGAGGCCCCTTTATCGGTCTTTTGGTCTCCCTCGTTCTTTGCGCCCTTCTGATGCTAGCCGTGGGGGAGAATCCGGCCCTTCTCTGGGAAGCCAGCAAATCCACACTCTTTACCTCTTTCGGACTTGGGTACTCGTTATTCTATGCAACACCTTTGCTGTTCACCGGCCTATCGGTCGCACTCGCCTTTCATTGCGGGCTTTTCAATATTGGCGCCGAAGGACAGCTCTATATCGGATCGACCGCCGTCATTCTCGTTGGGTATTTATTTCCTGAGCTCCCGGGGGCTCTAGCACTTCTTTTAGGAATCGCCTCCGCTGCTCTTTCGGCGGGACTCTGGGGTGGCCTTGCGGGTTTATTGAAGGCGAAAAGGGGAAGTCATGAGGTCATCGTCACGATTCTCATGAATTTTGTGGCCTTTGCTCTCGTCGACTACGCTATTCTCTATCCATTAAAAAACCTGGAGGTGCAAAATCCCGAGACGGTGCCCTTGCCTGCGCCCTACTGGATTCCGACCTTTCAGGAAAGCTTTGGGCTCTTCCCCTCCACTCCGGTGAATCTTAGCCTTTTCCTCGCGTTGGG
>JAHFAF010000322.1 GCA_023250715.1 Pseudobdellovibrionaceae bacterium
TCTCCTGCGCGTGCTTACGACATACGAAACGTTCTAAAGGCTATCGTTGATAAAGGGACTTTGTTCGAGGTGAAGGAGCTGTATGCGAAGGAACTCTTAACGGCGTTCGCCCGGATCGAGGGGAAAACGGTCGGTATTGTCGCGAACCAACCTTGCGTTAAGGGGGGCGTAATTTTTGTAGAGTCGTCCGATAAGGCTGCCCGCTTCATGCAGATCTGTGAAGCCTACGGCATTCCCCTTCTTTTTCTGGCCGATGTTCCAGGCTACATGATCGGGAGCCAGGTGGAAAAGCAGGGAATGATTCGCGCGGGCGCCAAGATGATTCACTCAATGTCCAATGCGACGGTACCAAAAATATGTGTTGTGGTACGTAAGGCATTTGGCGCCGGTCTTTATGCGATGTCGGGTCCGGCATTTGCGAGCGATTGCGTGCTAGCTCTTCCCACCGCTCAGATCGCGGTCATGGGCCCGGAGCCCGCGGTAAACGCCGTCTATTTCAATAAGATTGAAGCTCTGCCGGAGGCTGAGAGAGCCGCTTTTGTAAAAGAAAAAATTGCGCAATACGTGAAAGACATCGATATCTATCGTTTGGCTGGCGAGCTTATTATCGACGATATAATCGACTTCGGGCAGTTAAGAAGTGAACTCGCCCGACGGTTTGAATACTACCGATTGAAGCCGCGCCCCCCCCACGCAAGCACCATCCTTCCGATGTGACCCTCTAAGGCAGGGTATATTCGCCCACGCCGGGGGCGTCGTTCTGAAGCGTCGGAAAGAGGAGGCTGTTTCTTGTGGGGTGGAAGGCTAGGGAATGGCCTGCGCATTGAACGGAAGCCACCGGCCATTCCAAGGCCACATCATGAGCTTCCTCGAGCGCGCGGAAGTAGAGTTTTCCGTTCGTCCCGCAATAATAGATTTCCTCGCGGTTTTGGCGGACGCGATAGGTGAAGGTTCGAATAGGGTTATCGAGATTCACTAAAGTCTGCATCGTAGCTCCACTTGCGAGTGAGGCAAATGCGATGCGCTTTAAGGAGGGACGCCCGAAGAGCCAGCGCTGATGGGTTCCATCAAAAACGGCGTCCAGCAACTGCCCAGCGTAGTTAATCGGGGCGCGGCAGGCATCTAGAGCGGTGCCGTCCGCACAATAATCCTGTCCGGGAGCTGCAACGATGCCAGAATCCCCCATCGAAAACGTTACGGCTCCGTCGGAAAGGCGAAAGGAGCGGTGTTGGGAATTCACCAACTTCGCAAGGGTACGATCGTAATTTACGGTCCCTACCAGGGCATTTGTTCCATCGAAGCCAAAGACGGAGCCTACATAATCCGGGTTTGAATAGGTCGCAAAATCTTGCCACATGCCCGTTGCGGCGTTGAGCTTGGCTAATGTGCCTCTTCCTCGGTGCATGAGAATCTCTCCCGTATCGGGATTTACGCGAAAATAATCAAAATCGGCTTGAGGGCCGGATATGTAGAGCGGGCTTCCCTTCGCGGGCTTATCGGTTGGTGGAGCTCCGGTGATCGAGTTCCCCGCAATGGTAGTGATTGTGGAGCCGATTGAAAACTTTCGAATCAAGACTTCGGACGAGTCCATGACAAAAATCTCACCTGCGTTCGAGACATCAATGCTATTGACCGACGCGAAGCGCGCGGAAGTAGCAAGCCTGCCGTCGCCGAAGTGCAGGGATTGTCCGGTCACCGTATAGATTTTCCCGTCTTGAACGACGCGGATTCTGCCTCTGCTCATGATAAATAATCGCCCTTGGGCATCCACAAAGCTGCTTTGGATTTCTACCGAGCAAGAGAGCGCCGGAGTGCCGTCCTCGCAATCTCCCACCACGGCATTTCCGAATATTCGCACCCACTTCTTTTGGGTGTTATCAAATCTGGAGATCCTGGCTCCTAACCGGCTCATCGCATACAATTTTCCATCGCGCCCGGTGAATTTGATGTCATATTGACCCGTATAGTACGGCTTCGGATCGATATCGGGATTTACGAGACCTAATTCGGGGCCTACTTTCAAAACAGCCATGATATAATCCCGACTTCCCACGACTACGTGATCTACCGCGACAAGAATGTTCGTCAGAACTCCGGTCACCGGATTAAATTCCACCGTCGGGTTTGAAAGCACACAGGGATACTCCCTGGATGCGACGATTGTCGTGCAGTTCACGATATCTTCAGTGGGGCTTTTTGAATCTCCTACTCCGTGAGGATAAATACTCTCTACGGTGTTTCGGCTCGCGGAGTAAACCCGGATGCGAGCGCCTTTAGTGACGTATTGATCGGATTGAAAAACAAGATCTCCATTCGGAAGGGGAATGAGGGGGGATTGGATGAGCTGGCCTCCGTATGAAACTTGAGTGAATCGCACTTCCTTCGGGGCTACGCCATCGGCAGTGGATTGTCCGCCGCCGATAAGGGTATCTATTTTTCCCGTGTCAAAATCCACACGTCGGATGCGATCGATGTCCTGAATGAGAAGGCCGTTTCTAAAATCGAGAGCGATCTTATGCGGCCGCTTGAGCCTGGCATTTTCCGCGGGGCCGCCGTCACCGCTCTGAGCGGGTCCGGCGGGAATGAAAACTCTCTGCACGCCGTTGTCAGGATTGACCGTCAAAATGCCGAGCGAAGGATCTCTGAAAAAAATTACGCCATCCTTGCGAACCACGAAGTTTCCGTTGTCATTTGTGCTGTGGGCGACGGGTAATGTATGGATGCTAGCGGAAAGTCCACTTGCGCCTATCCCCCGATCGGTATTGCCCGCTATGGAATTGAAGGATCGAGAGTTCATCATGTTGGACAACCCAAAGGAGGTCAGGCCGTTTGAGTCCGTCGCAGCTACTCGGATGCGAAAGTAGCTAGAAGATGGCGTACCGTTGGTCCAAACGAAACAACCTGAGGCCGCTGCGTCGATCGCACAGCTGCCATTCGCCGCGTTTGATAGGGCGGCGGCGCCCGCAATGGGAATGTAATTTGTGTCATCCGTAGTATAGAAAAGCCGAATCCCACCCGATTGAAGATGACTACTCTGCACATTCCACTTCAAAAACAAAGTACTTCCTTGAGGAGCAGTTCTGGCCTCGAGAGTGAGGGGGGAAGAAGGGGAGGGGATGCTTGCTGCAATTACATTGGAGACTTCGGGAGGAAGTTCTGGCTGGAAGGAAATCAATCCAGACTGAGGAGCGGATACATTTCCGGCCGAGTCTTTGACCCAGACCGATAATGCATACTCGCCTCGGAGAAATCCAACAGAAGCAAAATAATTGTGAATGGTGATTCTCAACGCAGGTCTGATATTTGGTTGATCCGGTGAAGAAATATTTACCCAGCAGGAATCCTCCAACTCGGGCTCACCGCCTTGCGCGGAAGCAACGCAAATCCAAAGAACAGGGCTCGCCAAGTCTCTGGCCCCGAACGAGATAGGAAAGACGTTTTTGATAGAGGAGCTGACTCCTTGATTGATCACAAGACTCCCGGATTCGACAGTCGGAGCTACCGTATCTCGAATGGCCCGTGCTTCGATCGTCGTTACGTTGCCGACTTCATCGGATTGGGAGAAGGCGAAATTAATCTCTCCGTCATTTTGAATTAAGAGGCGATAGTTCCAAATTCCTTCATTGCAGTCGATAAGCTCGCGTACTCGTCCAGGGACAGAGAGAACGACAGGAAGCCCCTGCGCGCATTCGCCCGTATAGGCAACACTCGAGGCATTGGTGTAAAACGCGGCGTTGGGTGAGATTAAGGTGAGCTTAGGGGGGTGACTAATGATTCTAAAAAGGGGGGAATCTTGCGAAGTACGTCTTCCGGCTCCGTCCCATACATTCAATCGCAAGGAAACGTTTTCAGCATCGATCGCAGGCGTGGTCCACTCAAACGAGGTGGCGTCGTTCGAAGGCGTTGCTATTTTCTCGAATTTCTCTCCGTCACTGGAGAGGAGAACTTCTATTTTTCGGATCTCCTGCTGGGTATTCGCCTTGGCCCGGAAGGAAATGGAGTACTTGAAATTGCCTTTCATCACCGGCGGGAGCGCTTCCCACGACGCCGTCGGATTCGGAAGAACAACAAATTGACTCTCAAAAGACTTGCGCCAACTAAAACACCCGCACAAAAGCGGAAGAAGGGAAAGTGTGAAGATGAGAGAGTTGGGTTGGAGCAAGCTCTCCTAGGAATGCACGGTGGGTGCCGAGTGAAGGGTTTTTCTCAGTGGCTAATTGGCGGAATTTCCACAGAAAAAAATTCGGTTAACCCACAAAATTGTAAGTCCACTTCACTCTTGTCGAGGATTTGGACATGAAAATGGTAGGACGCGCTAGCAGCCTGAATGCTAAGGACTTCTTAGTGTCTATTTCTTAGTCACAGCGAGTGGGTAAAATAGATCCCAGGGGCTAGAAGATATCGTAAGTTAATTCCAACCCTTTTTCGCGAAGACTTGCTCAATGGTTGTGCCGGCCTCCTCGCCCATTACTTGCCAGGTGGTGCGGCAGGGCTTGGGCCCGTGAGCGGGGTGCCCATCGACAGTCGTAAGAGTGTTGAGGCGGGTCGCTGAAAGCTGTTCGTTAGCGGCCACGCGCGCGAAGTGATCGGCAGCAAATCCAGCCGAGATGCGAACTAGATCTTGAGTCATCATTTGAGGTGCCCCCGTCGCGGCAAGAGCGGTGTCCGGTTTTTCCCGCTTGCTCAGCATTGTTTGGGCCGCTTCGAGGCCGCCGGGAGCAATGAGTGTTGCAATAAATCGCTCGAGGATGGCCTTGTCCACCTTCTCGGCATCGAGCTGATCCAGGTCCGTTTGAAATTTACGGCCTTGCTCGATTGTAAGCTTGGTTTTATCGGCAACAAGTGCGGTCTGTTCAAGTTTAACAGAGAGAGTCTTCCACTCTAAAAGCATCGCTTTCATGAATTCGGCCTCGATTCGCCGGCGGTCCTCTTTTTCATTTCCCGTTTTCCATTGTAAGAAAAGTTCCCCTCTTGTGATGAGCCAGGCGGATGGGGGTCCGAAGTAAACGCTTCCTGCCAGCGTCTGATCTTCGCTTTGCTGGCTTAATTTCTCGAGTTGGCGAATCATCGCCAGGGTATACGCCACGAGACGCGCTACACGGTGAGGGTCGGAAGCGGGTGGAGTGTAGCGGCCAGGCTCCCTGGGATAAATTTCTGCAACCATCTTATGCAACATATCTATTGCTACGGGCTGCTGACTTTCAGGGTGGGGAAAGGAATCGATTCCGCCGAGCGCAATTTTGAAGTCTCCATTTGTATCGGGAACAAAAAGGGGTTGCTGGG
>JAHFAF010000323.1 GCA_023250715.1 Pseudobdellovibrionaceae bacterium
AAGGGAGAGATCGACGATGGCGTCTACCGGAAGGCCGAGGGCACTGTCGCGATTATTGGTAAGGGTAGCGACAATGGTGGTGCCGTATTTCGCAATTAAGGTCACGGTAGTAGGAAGCGCATTATAGGAAAGTAAGCGCCAACGCGAAGGGCTGGGAGCAATGTACCCCGATTCCACATATAAATCGTAGACGAGGGAGTATGCCTCATTTAACTCTCGCGTCGATTGAGCAATGGTGAAGGAGATTTTTTTCTCGTCGAGAGAAAAGGTTGGGACATCCGAACCCATCGGGATACGTGCCATTTTGCCTCCGTATAACGCCATGTGTCACTTATGTACGTATCTCGAAACTGAAAACCGATCGCAATGCTGGCGAGAAGTTGGATTGAGAATAGTAATTAACGAGCCGTTAAACGAAAAGAAATTCGCCGAACGCCCCTCCACTACCAAGAGGCAATCGACATAGAGTTTTACTGTTGATACGCGCAGTAAACACCTTCTCCTGCCAAGCAGAGAAGTTGTCCTGTGAAGACTTGCAAACAGGTAAATGAAAGAGCTACTAAAACTATTTTCCAGGGAGTCTCATGCCCGTCTCAATCGGAAACCTAAGGGTACTCTTCCTTCTCGGGGTCTTGGGAAATTGGTGCTTCGCGGAGATTAGGGACACGCCTGGCAAAGCATTGAATGATTTACGATCTTATTTTCCTGCGCCCGGGCAAGAGCCTCCGCCCCCAGTTGTTCTAACCGAGACTCCCAGTAACCCGATTACCGCTAAACGACGGGAGTTTTTTGCTAAGGGGACTTCCCCCACAGAGGAGCATCTCCGCTTGGGAATGGTTTGGGAATGTAATTCCTACAGTGCCTTTTGGGGTGATACTGCTTCCGTAAACTTCGAATTGCGATTTGGAGCAAATTTTATAGAAGATGGAGTCTATGGTATCGCTCTAAAATTCAAAGATGAATCGGAATTCACCGATGATGTCCTCTTTAGCACTAATTCAGATGGCGATTTCATATCTGGGGAATTTGCGGCTTCCGGTGAGCCTCCAGAATGCGAGAGTGTTAAGCGATTTGTTTTTCGCGCTCAGCGCAAGCCAGATTTCGAAGAAACGTTACTTTATGGAGAACTCGGGTTCCGATTCAATATTGAAAAATGTACCAGTACTAGTAAGGCCTACGCTCCCCTGTCGGGAACTTTGGGCGATGAAGGCTACTTTTGGGCAGCCACATATACGCGTTGTTCACCTAAACGAACAAATTAAACAGAGACTCTGCGCACCCACTCCTTCCGTCTAAATAGCTGTAATCATCTAGTAATTTAGCCAACTTATTGCACGGCGGGTTGTTTTTACGTATATTCGCGGTCTCATGCTTTGCCCGCAGGAAAAGAAACCCATGGTCAGCCAGTGCTTGGCCGACGAGTTCGAGCGACGACGGGGTAAGAATCGTTACTACTCGATGCGGGCGTTTGCCCGCGACGTCGGCGTTTCTCCCGCCCTTTTGTCCTTGATTTTTCGCGGACGCCGAATGCCTTCCCTTCCAACCGCCGAGAAAATATTTGAACGAATCAAACTTCCGCAATCCCAGCGCGGATACTATCTTTCGCTGCTTTCACAGCAGCTGAAGCAAAACGATTCCCATTCCCTCGTCGAGCCGCGCGAGGTGATGGACTCAACCACGTTTGAAATGATCGGAACCTGGATTCACTTCGCGGTCTTGAGTCTTGCCAATGTAGAGGGATGCCGAAACGATCCCTCCTGGATCGCGAACCGCCTGGGAATCTCCGTCGAGCAGGCCACCACGGCAATGGAAGAACTTCTCTCCCTCGATAAGATCGAAATCGTCGGTGACTCCTTTTCCGCGAAGGGCGCCAATGTCGATACGGGCACCCATTCGACGTCCGTCAAGCAACGACAACTCATGCGAGACTTTTTGAATATGGCCACGAATTCTTTGGAAAGAGACCCGCTTATCGAACGGTGTTTTCGAACGCTCACTTGCGCACTCGGACCCGAGAGACTCGAGCCGGCCCGCCAGCTCATCGAGGAGTTCTTGGATCGATTCGAAACCAAACTTTGCCACCAAAAGGGAAAACGGGTCTACACGCTTGGGGTTTATTTGTTTCCCGTGGAGAAGGATGACGTATGCGAAGGATGAATGTCGCTCTCTTTGTCATTGCAAGCCTACTTTTCGCCTGCGGTAGAGAAGACACGTTGGAAAATTTCGACGGACGGGAATACCCCCTATCGAATCCCCCCTCAGCTTCCGCGCCTCACCGCAATACCATTGATAGCGGCAATAGTCGCGGAAGCGGAGATTCCGGAGAACGGAATCCCTACATCATTCCTGAGAACGAAGACGTGAATGAGCAGAAGAAAAGCGAGATCTACAAAGAGACATCGCCTTGGTACCAGATCGATTCGGGAAGTCTCATATTCTCCTAAAGTCCACCTTTAGTGTTTATCCGCCCCTTGAACAGATCCCCAGGAACTGCCGGCGCATTTGTATCGCGGGTCACCCCTTGCAGTGTATGACTCGGCAACAGATCGGCCTATCCTAGAAACAGCCCCTCCGCTTTCGGCAGCGAAGACGGAGGGGCTTAACATCATCGACAGCTTCCACCAGATCAAGAAAGTCGGGTATCGAATCCTCGAGGCGATGGAAGGGGGCGAGGCGGGTCCGTTTGGTCATTTGATGGACGAGCACTGGCAGGTGAAGCAAACCTCTCCAATGGCGACAGGCGCCATGATTTGTCCGACCATTCTTCCCATGATAGCTTCGCCCCATCTTGCGAAGTGGAAAAACCCGCGAAACACTCTGGTCTCAACCAAAATACCTAGCTGCCGTCGTACTCGCTATAGTTCTCGTCCGCTGTGTTTTCATTTACGCGTACCCGTTCGCGTTCGGCCACCGGGACACCAATCAATACCTCGGCGCCACTGTCAGTCTTCTCGACGGGAAAGGGTATATGCCTCATTTCATGCGTGTAAGCGGAACGTATGCACTGTTCACAGCGGGAATTATCTGGGGCTTTCATTCCTCCTTTGTCTTGATTGTGATCCAGCACCTCCTTGGAGTGCTTGGAGCGCTCTTGGGCGGGCTGATCACCTTGGAAATCACACGTTCCCGGTGGCTCGCGCTACTATGCGTTTTGCTTTTGGGGGTTTTGCCAAAGGCACTTTTTTACGAGCATTTTCTGCTGGTGGAATCCCTCTATGCGAGCACGTGGCTTTTCTTTCTTTGGTCATCAATGCGCTTTTTTAAAGGGCCGACTCTCGCGCGTGCCGCGGGGCTGGGTGCCTTGAACTGCTGTCTTCTCTTATCCCGAGGCCAAGGGGCTCTCGCTTTGATTCTGTGCATTGGACTCACAGGAATTCTCTTGGTCTCGCGAAGAGCGCCACCGAAAAGATTGGCGTTTTTCATTTTATTCATGCTGGCACCTTCCTTAGCTGGATCCTTCCTTTATCGTCGACAAAATATCGAGCAACATCACCTGCCGGCCCTATCCATGGCTGGAAATCACAATCTTTTTTGGAATGTCGGGGGAAATCTGATTGATTATCACAGCCCCCGTAATACCGACTTCAAAGAGCTCGTTCGTCCATGTGTCCTCGACGCGAATCGAAAGTTCGTCCCTTGGCCGAACTGGGGACTTGGTGGAGAGACGTGCGCCATTTACCGACGGGCGGTCAGGGAACACTACCGGGACAACTGGGGGGAGATTCACGAAGTCATCGGCGCGGTTGCCGTAGAAGGGATTCTCTCTCATCCGGTCGCCTTCACCTATCGATCGCTGTGGAACTTGCGGGACTCGCTTTGGGAGAGAACGAGTCTCTGTAGTCTGAAAGATCTCTCGGAACATATATTGGATTGCGGGCCGGAGGGTTACCGGATCGACTACGCGAAGGCGTGGCAAAACCGCTCGCTTAATGTACTGGGCCGCTTCGATCGGACTTTGAGCGATTTAGCTTACGAAAGATCTCCCCATGCGGAACGTATTATTGAGTCTTTTTTCTGGGTCTTGAACGTGCTTGCCGGACAAAGATTTTTTACCGTATGCCTCGGATTATTCCTACTGACAGCACTCTGCTTTCGCGACGTTTTTTCCTTCGAGACCGGGCTTCTATTCTTCTATTTCCTGGGGCACTGGTGCCTAACCATCGTACCCGCGAACGGCCTGTGGGATAGGTATTACGTTCCCCACGAGCCAATTCAAATCATTCTCCTGTGCGTGGCTCTAGCCGCGTTCAGTCGCGCACGAAGAGAAGAAAATATCCGAGCGACTCTGCTTGGACTCTCCCTGATGGCGAGTGCCGCAATCGGCTATCTTGTAGGAAAATACATTCCCCTACTTACCTTGGGCTTTGACGCTCCGATATTGGGAATCGGTGACTCATCCATCTGGAAAATACACCGTTACGTCGCTTGTTTTTTCAGCTCGTCATTCTTCCTTGCGCTTGCATTGATTTTCTTCAAAGCTGGTAAGACTTGGAGAGCCCCATGGAAAAACCGGCCGTATTGATTACCGGGTATCGAGGACTGGCCGCCACCTTACTAAGACGGAAGGACTTAAATGCCTCTTTTGCCATGGTGGAGGTAAACTCACATATCCGATGAATCTGAATTTTGTTTTGATAACCCCACCTGCCCCGAAGGCCGGACGGTAAATTCGTAGATCCCGTTGGGTGCCACCAATGACTTCGCCGCGGAATTGCCCACCCAGTAGCGAATCGTAGCCTGATTGCTCGCGGAGAATGAAAACGACTCCATCGACTCAAGTAAAAATCGCTCCTTCGAATTCCCCATCCCATAATATATTGATTGATCGGTCGAATTGATGAGCGTGATTTCATCCGCAGGGAGGTCGGTATTTTTCACAGAACTTCCCCCTGAAGGTTCCGCTCGATCTGCCTGTTCTCGCATGGCCTCAGCCTGGTGACTTCGGATAACGTCCGTCCATGTGCGATTTCTAGGTAGAGCTGTCGGCGACGGGCCTGGCCCCTTTCCCGAAAGAAGGCGATCGCGAAACCACTCCTCGTTATCCAGAGTGCTTCGTCGATAAGGGCTGCCGCCGTAGAGAGTAAACGGGCCGTTTCGAGGATCCTGCCACGAGTGATAAGTGCGAACGCCGAAATGACTGGGGTAAAGCCTCGGATAGCGATAGAGATAATAGTCGGGGTGACTCTCATCGATAGGCCCCTCCGCTCGGGCAGCGCCTATCAGTGCTAGCCCAAAAATCAAGAAGGCCAATTTCGACTTCACGCTATCTCCTTT
>JAHFAF010000324.1 GCA_023250715.1 Pseudobdellovibrionaceae bacterium
CGACCGCGACGCCGGCGTCGTCGACGAAATCTGCGGATACCTGACGGAGCAGCCGCCGCGTAGCTTCTTCCTGTTCGCGGGAGCTGGTTCAGGAAAGACACGCACGCTTGTCGAAGTGCTGCGCCGGCTGACCGGTGTCGTGGCGCACGATAACGGTGGCAGGACCGCACACCGCCTGCGCCTCTACGGTCGATCAATCCGCGTCGTCACGTACACCAAGAACGCCGTCGCAGTCATCAGCGGTCGGCTAGGCAGCAACGACCTGGTGGCGGTTTCGACCATCCACTCTTTTTGCTGGGAACTGATCGGCGGCTATCACGACGACATCCGCGAGGCGCTCATCGCGGATAAGACAATGCAGCTCGAAGAAGCCCGAACCAAGGCCGCGGCCAAGGCCGCGGCCAAGGCGAGGGGCATCAGCGATACAGACCGCAAGAAATTCGCCGAGATCGAGGCGGAGATCGAAGCCCTGAAGCGCGTGCCCACTTTTATCTACCACCCCGACAAGGACACCTTCGGCGAAGGTGCCATGCAGCATAGCCAAGTGCTGGACGCGACGGCATGGCTGCTGTTGAAACGTCCGACGCTACGAACTGTCCTGCAGGACCGCCACCCCATCATCCTCATAGACGAGTCCCAAGACACGATGAAGTCGGTGCTGGACGCGCTGATGAAACTGGCTGAGCCCAGAGGTAGCGGCCTCACGCTCGGTCTTCTCGGGGATCACCGCCAGCGAATCTACATGGACGGGCATTCCGACTTGCCCGGACTCGTGCCTCACGACTGGGCCAAGCCCGAGCTGAAGATGAACCACCGTAGCCAACAGCGAATTGTTCAGCTCATCAACAAGATCTGGGCAGCAAAGCTGGCGGGCCGTACACAGCCAGCCTCAGGCGTCGAACAGCACCATCGCACCGAGAAGACCGGGGGCACAGTGCGCTTGTTCATCGGGAGTACATCCCTCTCAACAGAAGATAAGCGCAAGAAGGAGGCCTGGGTTGCTTTGCAGATGCAGCAGGCAGCACAGAGCGATGCATGGGCTACGCCTAGCGGCTTCCAGTCGCTCGCGCTGGAGCACAAGCTCGTTGCGGCCCGCGGCGACTATTTGAATGCGTACACGGCGATGACGCTTATCGACCCGAACGCCGCCGCGCCATCCGGCAGGGGTGAGAACACTGGGCCTTCAGCCGCTCGGCTTGTGCTGCGTGATCTTGCGCAGCTGGCGGCCTGTGTCGCTGCAGATGGGTCCGTCAACGACTTCGCGGCCACCGAAGTACTGAGACGCGCCGGCTGCCTTGAGCAACTGCCGGCCGACGCAAACCAGCGGATCTCGCGGACAGAGGAAATGCATCAGGCCGTCGCGGCGTTTGGCGTGGCATGCGTCAAACCGGACGCCACCGTCGCCGAGGTCGTCGCGCCTATCATCAAGGCGCAGGTATTCATCGTGGATGCTCGGCTGCTGCTTCAGTATGCCGACAAGACCCCACCGCCCGCTGCGCCGATACCGCGTAAGGAAACCGAGACGGACGACGCGCGACGGCGAAGGGGCTGGTGCGCGTTGTTCGCAGCGCCATGGTCCGAACTGGAGCGGTACCGGCGCTACTTGGCCGGTAAATCCGAACTCGCCACGCACCAGGTGGTTAAAGGATCGGAGTTCACGCACGTCATGGTGGTCATGGATGACGAGCAGTCCGGCGGCAACCTGTTCTCTTACGACAAGTTGTTTGGCGCCACCGAACTGGAAGAGCGCGATTTGGAAAACTTCAAGGCCGGCAAGGAAACAACCATCGACCGGAGCTTGCGATTGCTGTACGTCACTTGCAGCCGGGCCTGCGAATCGCTGGCACTCGTATTGTGGGCCGAGAATCCGGCCGAAGCGCTACATTTTGCGCGGGACAAGAGTGACTGGTTTGCATCAGAGGAAGTCGTGGAGATTGCCTAGGGAGCCGTTAATCTAGTCGCTTTGCCGGCGCCCATGGCTCCAGGCCATCCACAACTTGCCCCGCGCTTACGATGTCCTGGTACTCTGACTTACCGGATAGGTGGGCGAAGATTTGGCTTCTCGGGTGGGTCAGGTTTGGACCGCTGGAGACATCCCACGCTTAGGAAGGGCCTCCCGGAAGCCTAATGCATCCCGGTGGATATGCGGGGCGATGGGTCCGCGTCGCATATGCATGGGACCATTAAGCCCCAATACGCCGTGATCGTCCAAGACCCATTGTGGAAGCCTTTGCTGGATGCTCAAGAAAAATGCCTCAGGAAAACCGGCGCTGTTCACAATCTGGATTTTGAACGGCTTCCTGCCTGCAATCTGTCCTTCCTTCGCACAATCCAAGTAGACAGACGGCAGCAACTTAAGCGCTAATATGCTCTGTCGGATTGGAGCAAGTCCGGCGTTACACAGTTGATCAGCGTTTCCGTCACGCCATTTTCAAATTCACGACAAGACGTTTGGTAACTTAGGCAAATTTGCGTGCTCTGCGAACTACACGCGGGATCAAAGCACCCGGGAGCGGCCTCGTACCTGGCGCAGTACACGGAACAACGCTCGTAAATGGTGGCGATCAGATCATAAGCGCAGCTCGCGCCATTCACCAACTTCGTTATTTTTCCTTTACTCCTCGTCGTTTTATAGCGGGTTTCATCGGCGTTTGTCGCCGAGAATGCCAAGGACACTATAATTGCTGCTCCACATATGGATTTTCTCATACCGCCTCCTTCATGTGATATCTGATGTTTTCCGGTATGTGATCACTTCGCAACGCACATGCACAAACTCTGAGTCCAGGTGTTGGCCACGCAAGTCGCATCGCGGCATTCGGCTTCATAGCCACCGAGACAATCGGCTTTGCAGCCCGGATCAAAAACGCTGATAAGGCCCGCGCCGGCGCAAGCTAGGTTTGAATGGGCATCGATGTGGCAGCGCTGATTCGGATTTTCCAGTTCAGGCTTTGCTGTGACGGCCGGGACCGGCGCCGGTGGGGCCTCGGGAACGCATTCGCAGAATGCGTTCCCCCAAACACCCGACGCTTTGCACCTACAGGCAGCACTCTGGCCTGCGGGACAGGAAATTTCGGAATTGACCGGACCGAAGGCTCCGCAGTTAATGCTCGCGGTACGGCCGGCGATCGCCGGTTGCGAGATTATTATCATCAGCATTCCGAAAATCGCGAGATTTGAAATGTTGTGCGTCATCTTTGACCTCCTCGCCGCGGTAAAGTACCGTCACGGCTTCTGGAATTAACCTATCCGGGTAAACAAAGCAGGGCAAAGGATTTTCAAAGTTCCGGCACCCGAAGACTGTTCCATGTACTGTTATAAGCGATATATCTATCTATATAAAAACAAAAAATTGGGGACAGGATACGAAAAAACCCTTAAAAAGGCGACTAAAATTAAATATAGACGGATATGGATACTTATATAGATGGAATAAGGAGAATACGATGACCAAAAAAGCGATTCGAGTACAGGACCCATATTTCAAGGACCAATTCAAAATTTTCCTGACTCAAGTGCTGGCAGCGAATCAGAATAAGGAATTTCCCAGAGAAAACCCAATCAGAAAAAGCATGGCCGTGCTTTCAGGGGGGAAAGACGAAAAGGACCAGAAATACGCAAAACGAATCATGCGCTACGTGGATCATCTGATTACCGAAGGCATCGTCAATTTCCAAGTGGACATGGATGTATTGTACCGGCGGTCCAGAGAGTTATTCGAGCAGGTGGATGGGGATAGGGCTGCTGTCAATACCGCTGAAGAGGAAGAACTCGTAAAAGCGCTCCATGCAAGAGGGATCAATATTCATGTTTTTTATTCGGAAGACCATTTATTCAAGTCCCTCTCCACCTCGATTCTGGAATCCATTGAGAGAAGGCCCGATCATAAAATACTTTTGGGATCCGGAACGACAATCGGATCAATTCGCAAATACCTTCAACCCGAAGATCGTTTGATACGGCTTCTTTCCAAGAAATCGCAACCAATTTTTTACCCCTCTGCCGGAAACTTCTATTCCAATTATGAGCTGAGCACTAGGGACGCGGAATACCTGTACAACTATTCGCCCAATGCGAATTCGATGGCATTAAACAACATTCTGGGGTTGCCTAGCATGTTCCTGGATGTCCCTCGGGTCCTGGTTCTACCAAAGCAAGGCAAGGGAGGGGAAACGCTTCCCATGGTGAGGCAAATCGGCTATCTGCAACAGCTCAAGTTTTATTTCAAACAAACCGAACCGTATAAAAAGGTATACGCCCTGCCCGAAGCCTCTACGATAATCGTTTCACCCGGTTCCTCCAGGGGAGAAACGCGCGAGTTGGCGCATCTCTCCTATCTTTCAACATATAGCCCCGACGCCAGCATGAAGGATGTGGAATATGAATTGTTCCTGCGGTTCTTCAACAAGCAAGGTCAACTGATCGGAAATGAAAATACGAAGAAATTTAAACTCGGGGAAAGAAGGAAACCGGGAGATAAGAGACTACATAAAGCGAATGCAAAGTTGGATCAAAGCGATATTTTCACGCTGTTCTACCAAAGCTATCTAGGATTGAAAGAGGGGTTTTGCGCAAAAGTCGCGGCCCAACATCAAAAAGAAAAATCCGGCCTTGGAACAGTACTTCTTGCCACTACGGAAACAAAGATTCCAACCTTGGCGCTCGCTTTAAAGCGGCCGGCCAAATTCATCAATCAGATTTACATACTCAAAGCCCTCCTCCCATCCCTTCGAGAGAAACTCGGCAGTACTTGGTTGAGAGCAAGCGTCTAAAGCCAGTCTAGACATACTGATCGAACATGATTTAGGGTATCACGGCTTCGCCAATAGCCTAAGGTCCCACCCACCACCCCATGGATGTATGGATTTTCCTCAAGATCGAGTATTCGAACTTTTTTGAAGGACGTCAGATTAATGCCGAGTACCGGCAACCCTTTGGATCGGCAGCACTCATGAAGGAAGCGGAAGGGGCTAAAACGAAGAAGCCCCCTCTTGCGAGGGGGCTTCCGTATAATGGTCGGGATGGCGGGATTCGAACCCCCTTTCAACTCCGCCTCCCAAAAGCCGAAGCGTGTTTTAGCGATTCCACTGGAATAGCTTTTCGCATGGTCTGACTTCCTGTTCCGTGAACCTGCCTAAGGGTGCCCGGTTTCAGGTTTCTGTTAAGCGGAGAAGTGTACCCCGAGGTGTACCCTTTTACCGAGTAGAGGGGGGTACTTCAGGGGGTGAGGTCGAATCGCCCCGACCTCACCCACCCTCAGTACCTGCCGAA
>JAHFAF010000004.1 GCA_023250715.1 Pseudobdellovibrionaceae bacterium
GTGAAATAAGCAGGAATTTATCGCGGAAGACATAATGGAAAAACCCGATCACCGAATAGATCATGGCTATTTTCAGCACTTCCGGCCTGCGAATCAGGAGAACGTTCCCCACCATCGCCTGTCGAATATGTTCGTCCCCCTCCCCCGAGCGGCTGAGCACCATGATGAGAAGCGCCGCCGAAACGGCGTAGCTAATGCCAATGACGGCTTCTTGCGGGATCCTCTGCTCTTTGAAACGGGTCAAAGAAAAGACAGCGGCGCCGAGGATGGTAAAACCAAGGGACATCCAATAAGCCTGAACGCTGTCCATGCTTTGACCGAACGCTAGGGCCAGGCTTCCTCCCAAAACGGCGATCTGGGCCAGGGCCAGGTCTACAAAAATGACCTCGCGCTCGATGACGTGCAATCCCAGGTACGCGTGGATGCCCGCCAATATCAGGCAGGCCACAAACGGCAAAGTCATCACATGGAAAAATTCATTCATATTGGACATCCCCCTGTTTCTATTTCAATGCTTCGCTTATTTCTTTGATGTTATAGTCAAAAAAACTGATGACATCCTCCGTCCCCGGAAGCTCGCCGACATTCTGGCAGACCGTGACTACTTTCGCCCCGATCCTTTTGGCCAAAGACTCCGCAGCGTCCTTCGGGAAGTATGTGGGCATGACAACGGCCTTAATACTTCTGGTTTTCACGTAATTTTCCAGGAACTGCAGCTGTTTGGGCGTCGGTGGTACGCCGGGCTTGGGCTCCAGGAACTGTTCGGCCTTGATCCCGAGGAAATCCGCGAAATACTCGATGTCCTCATGATAGGAGATGATCTCCTGTCCCGTGCAGTGCGAGCACAACGCTTTCCATTCCCCTATTTTTTGGTCCAGGCGCGAAATGAACGCTTTCTCGTTCTCCTCATAATAAGAAACATTGGCTGGATCCATCTCCTTGAGTTTTTCGAGAATTGTCCCCGCCATCACTTTCGCGTTCTCAGGATTCATGAGGTAATGGGGATTTCCAAAAAGATGAATGTCTCCCTCGGCCCTGGACAGCGGATGGTCCGGCACTTTCAGGATGCGGATGCCGCGCGACAAGTCCGCGCTTTTTTCGCGTCCCGGAAAGAAATCCGTCCTTCCTGCCGCCTCCAACAGCGGTCCCCACCATTCCTCCAGGTCCATCCCCGTGTAAACTACGAGGTCTGCATGCGCAACATTGCGAATATCGCTGGGTTTGGGCTGGATGAAGTGGACATTGTATTTTGGTGAAGCCGCCGACTTCACATCCACCTTCTCTTTGCCTATCTCCTTCACGAGGTTCGCGTAGTAAGCCTGCGTCGTCACGACCTTAAGTGGGCCTTGCGCCGCATAAAGCAGATTCACGCTCAATATGGAAAATACGCCTAAAAGAAATAAATTTCTCGATCGTATAAACATAGAGGCCCCCATCATTGCAATTTATGTTTGTGTTCGCCAATGGCGAAAGTACCCTGCAGGAACACACGGTTATCATCCTCGCCGGTCACCAGGTCTACATGGCTCAACTGCACCCGCCAGCGCGCGAATTCACTTTGGTAGAAAGTGAGGTAGCCGGTGTATCCAATCTCCGCTTTGTCCGGATTTTCCAATGGATTGTCCACATGCTCAACATAGTCGAAACGGAAACCCGTTGCCCACTGCGAACTCATGCGGAAATCCGCCAGACCATAACCGCCCCAGACATTCCCGTCGATATCCTGCTGCGTCACATCGCCGGTGATGTCGTCTGTGATGTCGTCTGTGATGTCGATAAATGACTCACTGCGGTCGATGTTGAATAGCTCGCCCTGGAACTTCAGAGTTTGGTTGGCGTTTAATTGATGGATAAGCGTTGCGTCCAGACCAAACACGTTTATCTCAAAACTGGCATCTGCATCCCGCGAACCAATGGCGTCCGAAAGACCGATCTCCAGATTCGTAGCATCACTGATGTCGAGGTAGTTCTTCAGATGGCCATAGATCGTAGGCCGCCTTTTGATCTCCCCGAACGCAGTGCCGCCTTCCCCATTGCCGCCCTCCAAAACTCCGAGCGTCACTTGATGCACCGTGGGCAATGGGAGATCGAGGAGCTTGGTGAAATCCACACCGGACTTGCTCATTCCTTCGGCGCCAAAATAGTGTTGGATCACCAAAGGATCGTCCACGGTGTCCAGGCTGTCGCGGTGAACAGGCAGCACCTTTCCTATTTTTGGTTTGAACCTCCCGATCCGCGCCGTGACGTCGAATGGCAATTCAAAGCGCGTGAGATAAGCCTCTTCTAGTTCCGCCGTACTCTCTTCCGTGAATGCAACGGTCGAGTCTAAGCGTGAATAAGGGTCCACATTCCCGCCCAACACCAGCTCCACTTCCCGGACCTGGACCCTATCCGCCCCCTCTTCATCCGTCTTGGGACTGTCCAACCGCAGCGCCACATCGGCGACCGCCCCGATTTCCGGCAGCACTTTCGTGCCATAGCGCGGGAATGTCGCGGAAGGCTCGAGTGCCGGAGAGGCCAGCGGGCCTTCTTTGGACTGTCGCAGGAGATTAATTTCCTGCTGTTGCTGCTCGACGACGCCTTTTAGCTCCTTGACCATCTGTGTCAGCTCATTCATGCGCAACTCAAGTGTGGGTGCGGGCTCGGCCTGTGCTTTGCTGGACATAAAACACCCCGCGCAAAGAATGAGAACAAGTAGCTTTCTCATAAAACCTCCGAGATTAAATTGTGAATGAAAAATTAGGAACTACTTCGGAAGAACTAGCGGCGTGCGGGAGGACCCCGGAGGAAAGAAATCTTGCCTGAAACAACAATAGGTAAAGTTTTTTGGAATGCGATGAGGTACGAAAAAAGGAATAAGGCAATGACGGCATTGACGGCGGTGATGTCCGCGTGCACGTTGCCGAGGCCGAACTGGTAGATAGGGCAGTCTTTGTGGTGGGAATGGTTGAGGTCGTTCCCATGCGTGTGCGGAACAACAGCCAAGGCGCCGAGGACGCCCAAGCAGATGATGGCGGCGATCGTTAGCAGGGTGAGGAGTTTTTTCATGGTCTTAGAGTTTGTTTTAATTACACGCAGACTGGCTCTAAAATGAGAGGGGTTTGCGGAGATTCAACAACTCTTGCACTCACTTTTTTCATTTTTTGTAATGTGCTAGTCAGAATTGCTGGGCCTAATATAAAAAATATCACAACATGTAAAGTAAATGAGATTACAGCATCTCTTTGAATCAAGAATCGAGCAATTCTTGTGGTGTACCTATCGTTGATTTCTTTAAGAACTGTATTCTGAGGTTGACCCAACTCGGCATTTATAAAATTAATGCTCCGCTGACTTTCCTGATTACGTTTAAATAAAAAATATAAGAACAACATTTTATATATAGTCAACGTAGGTAAAAATTCAATGAACCGCCCGATTGACTGATCCAGGCACTTGAACAGCCACGAATTTGAATCGACCTCACCTTTTAAAGCCAAATCTCTCAAAGAATCTCTTACTGCGAATAAATCATATCTACACTCAAGGACAAGGGTATTAGCTCTCTCATTGAATGTTCTAAAAATTTCATAAACAATAAAAAAAACTACAACAGCATAAACAATCACGCGGTACCCCCATCATCTACATGATCCAAATCGGTTCCCAAACCTTGTTGTTGATATTCAGATTTTTTCTGGCTCAATCGCTGAATTTCCTTCTCTTGAATCTGACCTTTTTTTTGGAAATAGGTCCTTTGTCCGACGACAATTCCTATTACTATCGCCAAAATAAAACTAGAATATTTTTCAAAAAGCGCGGGAAAACCCAAAATGTAGATGTCTATGAATTTAACTTTTTGAGCAGGCGTTGAGTACATCCAGAAAAAAGCTATGATTGCGGTAGGAATTCCGATGCGCTTGATAAAAGTGCAAAACGCCAAAAAATTCTTGATTAACTCGACTTGAGAGTCTTTTTTTCCTTCTGGCATACAAGAATGTAACCAGAAAATCATTCAAATATCAAAGAAAATCGACTTGGAGAATATTTAGATATTTGGTCTATTAATTGCAGTTTCGGCGAGATTTGGCGCCCTGCGCTACTATCCCTTGGCGGCTCGATTTGGCCTCCTTCGCTTCAACTCGCCAGGCGTCAAAGAAAAAATCCCAGGATTTCTCCTGGGCTTTTTTTGTTTACAGAATAATTCTATTTTTATCTAAAATTAAGCCAATTGCCTTCCGCTGTATGTGGCTGTAATGTACTCAAGAATTCCCTCGAACTTTTCCTTGAGCACATAATCAGCATCATCCTTTGATTCGGGAAATACAACAGAAAATGATTCCACGGTAAGGCCCACGCACTTTTGATCTGTTAGGTCAAAACGACCCGTTAAGTATTCGCCTAACTGAATGTTCCTAGTCCGAGATTGGTCAAACCTCGAATCAACCGCATACAGGACATCTGCTGTTTCATCTCTATTGATTTGTATATCCGATGTTCCCATTTTATAGTTGCTCCATGCCTAGGGGTGGAATGTGACGTCCAAAATAACCTTCCGCAGTGGTGACTATTGCCTCCGAATCAGAGATGATCTTTAAAGCGAGTTTTAGATGAGTATTATACGGCTGAAAATGCTCACATTTTAGAAAAAAAGCCATTTCCATAGGATTGCTTTTTCTGCGATATCTGAGGATATCGGAGCCGCTCTCCTCAATAATCTGTTTAATTAAGTGGAGCTTGCCCTTAAGTTCTGAGTGTCGTGGTAATATGTGAACCAGCCACGTTTCCCTTGTGAGGACAACGTGCCTTTTGAGAACCTGGGAATAGGCCCGTAATTCAATCCCGCCCTTTATGCCTGTCCGATCCGACATGGGGTATATTCTACCATTAGCAACCCAAGAGTCGCAAGCTGTGGCGAGATTTGGCGCCCTGCGCTACTATCCCTTGGCGGCTCGCTTTGGCGCCCTACGCTGCGCAGTCCGCGCGTCAGAGTAAGATCCGCCGACGCGCGGCTGTGCTCGCTCCGGGTCGGCCACTCGCGCCGCGGGAGGAATTGCGACAGCCCACTGGGCTGTCGCCCACAACTGCGGGCCGCGGCGCTCACTTCAAATCTCGCCTTTTTCTCCAGATATTAAAAAAGACAGCCTCTTCTGAGGCTGTCTTTTTTAATATGGTGGAGGCGGCGAGATTTGAACTCGCGTCTCTAACCTTCAAGTCCGGAGCCGCTACATGCTTAGCCGGCATTTAGATGTTCCGCCCTCTCTCATGCCGACCCGATTGAGAGCGGTAAGT
>JAHFAF010000325.1:0-4451 GCA_023250715.1 Pseudobdellovibrionaceae bacterium
TAAAGAGAAGTCTTCCTGTAAAACTAGGGCGAGTTTGCCGAACGTCGAGATAGTAGGCCGGATTTCCCGGGAGACGGGAGACCAAAACGAGATAGCGAAGCGAACTTAGGCGAGAGACTACATGTGCAGATTCGGGGCTGTTGATAAAATCAACGGGGGCCGCCTCGAGGGGCCGCCCTTCCGATAAAGACTTTAAGACGTGACCTTCCGCATCGGCGATAAAAAACTCGGACTGAAGAATCCAAAGGCCAGCGCGGGCCTGTTTTATCAGATCTAAATTCGGGACGCCGTCCTTGCCGCGACTTTTATCAGCGAGACGGGAGGCAAGTGTGACCATCTGCTCATTTGCAAGGCCGACGTTGCGCCCTAAGTAGAGAAATATGCAAAGTGAGGGCAGTAGCCAGCAAACGAAGATTGAAAGGATGACAGTGAACGCTAGGTACTTGGTTTGAAGTTTAAGTTTCATGCCGCAGTCTTTAGCGCGTAGCCAATTCCATATTCGGTTTCGATCGTGACGATGCCGCTAGTGGCGCTCACAAGTTTTTTACGCAAATTGAAAATATGGGAGTCGAGGGTCTTCTCGGTCATCGCTCCCTCCTGATCGATTCGATCCAGTATATCCGCCCTAGACACTGTCCCATCGCCTCGCTTCGCTAGAACGGCAAGTATTTCAAACTCTCTTTTTGTGAGAGTGATATTCGCCTCGCCGAATAGGACGCGACGACCTTCCAAATGAACGGCGAGCTTCCCGGCATTCAAAATGGTTGCGTGTTGGACGGAGCGATTGAGTACATTTTGCAGCCGCGCGAGGAGTTCCTCCTGGCTAAAGGGCTTTCGAATATAGTCGGACGCTCCATCAATGAGCCCCTTCGTGGCCATGAGCGGATCGGTTTGCGCTGTCAACATGAGGACGGGAAGTTGAGATGTGCTTTTGATTTCTCGAAGGAGTTCGAACCCCGTGCCATCGGGCAGGTTCACATCGAGAATGACGGCAGAGAAATTTCCTTTTGCGAGTAGCTCGCGTGCTTCTTTGATGCGAGTGACGTGAGCTGTTTCAAAGCCAGTGGCTCGCAAGCGAATTTTGAGTCCCGTTGCAATGCTGACGTCATCTTCGACGATAAGAATTTTGAGCATACTTAGTAATATCGGCTATTTAACTTCAATTCTTTAGCTCTAAGGAGGTTCTGGGAGATGCTGCGTTAACCTTCTGAGAATGAATCGCCGGAAAGGAATCATGGATAAATTAGGTCACTTAACTTCAATACTCTGCATCCTGTTTTTCCCTGCGCTTACTTACGGATTTGCGGAGGACGTGTGTTTGAACAGTTCGCACAAATGGGAAAATTGCATGAGCGCGGCTTACTGCGATCAATACTCTATCGATTCCACCTCGTGTAGGGCGAATATTGTGTGGGATGCAGCGACCACTCAAATTAAATCTGGCGCTCGAAGCGTTGTTCACTCGGACTCCACCTATCTCATTGCACAGGCGGTGGGCATTCGAGCGGATGTGGCTTATTGGCTTGCGGCTTACGATCAGGCCACCGACAGTACACAGTTCGAGCCTTACGATTCTTACGGCAATTTGTACGATCCAAAAAAAAATCACAGCTATGCGACAGTGAGTCTTTTGGGATTCGCGAGATTAGGGGGGCTTGGTGTCGGCGGCTTTTATCACCTGTCGACTCCGTTCAAGCCTACCCCGATGACAGTGCCTAGTCCTTCGATCAATGGCGAGATGCCCAACTTAAACGATCCCCTTTATGAGACATTGATCTATCGAAGTAGACAGTGGGCCTTATACAAGAACACTTCTCTGCCGGGCTGTATGGGAGGCTTTTCTGACTATGATCCAGCGAAGAAGTCTTATGCTACGGGCGCTACCTGTTTTCGAAATCAGATTCCGACTTTAATTTCCAATCCCAGTAAGGCTTTGACTCTGGTGAATCTGTTCGTTCCGACGTTTGTTTTCTTGGAGGACACTCCGGTCGCCGTCGTTCCAGTAAAGGGTTATTCTGGCGATCTCGTCGTCAATTACACCGCAAACTCGGGGTCCTATCCGACCAACATCATTACGGACAGTCAGTTTCCCACATATATAAAAAACAGTAAGGGGACCATCGCCTCGGGCAAATCACAAATTACGGTTCCTGCCCCCATTGCTCGCATGGGAATCTATTTGCATCTCTTGCAAGATAGAATTTCACATGCGAAATGCGGAGACGCCTCTTATGCGACGGTGAATTCCAGTAACCAGATTGATGTTCAATACGACATGAGCCTGTGCACCCAAGATCTTCATGCGTATGGACATTATCAGGAGGTGGGTTTCAATCCATTACAGACTCGAACATTCAGTGCGCTTACTTATACGTACGACGAACTTACCCAGTGGCTCTCCTTGAACCCTTCTTACAAGGGGACCGGAAAGACAGTGAGTAAGGGTGTTCTCATCGGCACCTCGGCAAGCCCAGGAACTCTTACGAACCTTCTTATCGAAGCTAATGGATGTAAGCGCCTCAAAAACATCGCCGACTACACTAAAAGCGTGGGCTACACGCCCATGCCCGGTCTATCCGACACCTCGAAAATGTGCCCTTAAGGAAAAAGGTGTGTGGATACTTTTTCTGTACCTTGCCCGGATCGGAAAAAGTATCCACACACCTTTTTTAAAAAAGCCGCTGCTCTTTCGAACAGCGGCTTTTTCACACAAGGGAAATAGGCTTACGGCCTACTCCAAATGCAAGTCGGCGCGTTTGTTGGTGCCTCGGTGGCAGTGGCCCGTGAACTGATTTTTCAAGCTCGGACTCGAATCCAATTGATCGAAAAAGGCCATGGTTGCAAGGCTGGTCTTTTCGATATCGGATTGAGAGCCGCTTGCCATTTCCAATAACAGCGACCACATGCCGTGCTTCCAGTACGCATAGTCTTCATAGGTATTGTCCGCCGGGTAGACAACATCGGTGGAAGTTCCGAAACGGTAGCCGTTAATTTCGGCCGCCTTTTTCGTCATCTGATCGAATGCATTGTGATCTTGCGTGTGGAGGTTATCCGCGTCTACTCCCCAAGGATAAGTCAGCGCGCCAACATAGCCGTGGACCGTGAGGCTTCCCGTATAAACTCTTGTTTTTGCGAATTCAATAAAGGCCTTGATGCTTTTTAAATTTCCGCCGGGCTGGCTGTTGCAAGGGCCTGGATAATCGCGGTTCGGATCCCGACCGTACTCATAACGGTTGTTCGAGTTGTATCCGGTCACGTTTAAAACCGGGATAATCGTCCATTCCGTCTCCGTGAGTATTCCGCGAAAGAGCTCCGTACTCGCAAAACGCTTCAACATTTGCTCGGCAAAATAGGCCGTGAAGGGCGGGCAGGCTCCTTCATTTCCATGGTGTGTCGCTACTACCATGTGGCCGACTTTTTTCGCGTCCACGATTTGGGGTGTGATGCTGATCCGCATTGCGATGATGTCGGTTCCTTCGTCGTTTTGCCCGATTGAAAAGAGTGAGCTGTACTGGGGGTACTGCGCTTGCAGAGCTGTCATCTTATCGAGAATGACCTTATATTTTCCCGTCGGCGGAGTGCCACCGTACGCGGCGGAAACCAACAAAGCGAGGCCTAAGACCAGACTGCCAGTGATCCGGATCATACTTCCCCCTAGTGTGATTTAGAGTTGCCGTTACTTTTAGCTGGAAGAAGAGCGTGCTTCGCGCGTGGAACGAATCAATGAACCTGTCCGAAAACCCTTTCCTACTGCGGCCGATTAAAATGCCCGGACTCTTCGTCCTCCGCAGTCGGCATCCTCGATTCCGGTCATTTTACTTCGGCCTCGCGACGGAAAAAGTTTCCTGACAGGTTCTTGAAGTATATTACTGCTCTCCTGCGCCGCACCCAATTTCCCGTAGGAAAAGTGTTAACAAAGGGTTTGAGTGCGTCTATGATTTTGAGCAGTTCCATTAACTTCATTTCAATTTGGGAGAGTTCCATGGCTGCAAAAGGTGGCAAAGTCACGTTGGTGGTTCAATCAAAGGTGAAGGACTTGGTGAAGAAGGGCAAAATGAAATGCTCTTCCGATGTGATTAGCGCAATGAATCATATTATTTCTACGGCGGTTACTCGGGGGATCGAGCGCGCCAAAGGAAATGGCAGGAAAACTTTGCGCGCAGTGGATCTCTAAAGCGACACCATTGGAACCATCCGTTCACAAAGTAACTCATCCTCACTCTGCTGGTGAAAGAGACCGCATCATCGGCTTTTTAGATGGCCAGCTCCGCAAAGAGGCCGGCTTCTCGGTGCGAGAAGAGTACCCGGCCATCTTCGGGGAGTTTCCGGGTGGGGAATCCGTTTTCATCGAACGTGCGGGGCGCATTGCCTCGCACGTCGGTTTTGTCGTGCGCGATTATCACCACCCAGAATTTCGACTAAAAATTGGCCTTCTCGGAAGTGTTGCCACG
>JAHFAF010000325.1:4461-5265 GCA_023250715.1 Pseudobdellovibrionaceae bacterium
CAAGCCATCTCTTGCAAGCAGCGGTGACTGAATTGAAAGCGCGGGGGTGTGCACTCGCGGTTCTTTGGTCGGATGCACCGGACTTTTACAAGGCATTGGGCTTCGAGCGGGGCGGTCGCGAGAGAGATTTCAAGTTTTCCACCCAAGCGACATTGGAGGGGAGTCAAACGACCGTTCCTTTTGACTCGCTTTTACATGGCCACTGGGTCTGGCGACTTTACTTAAAGCATGCGGGTCGACTCGATCGATCTCTCGAGGAGCAGAAGCGGCTCTTTAAGATCCCCAAGGCGCAGATTTTCGTGACGGAGAAGCAAGGGGAAGTGTCCTCTTACCTTGCCATCCACAAAGGCGCGGACTTTACGAATTACATCCATGAATGGGGCGGCGATCTCTTGTCGGTAAGAGACAATATTGCTTCCACCCAACGTCAATTTTTCGCTGATAAACCCCTTACTCTGATTGCGCCCGCCTATTACGATTTGGCTCCTTTACGCTCCATCGCGAGTGAAGAGTGGCCAGGTATTCTTGGATTGGTAAAGATCCTGGATCGCGGGGCGGTCCTTTCGACCTATCTCAATTATTTGAAGCGGCATGGACACACCGGTCAGTGGCAGAGAGAGGTTGGGAAGGTCACGATTGACGGGCAGGCCGTGTCTATCGCTCAAGATGTCGACTTGGTGAAGCTCGTCTTGGGGAACGAAGAATCGCCCCTTCACCCTGTGCTACCGTTTTTCCTTTGGGGTTTTGACAGTATTTGAGAGGGGCCGGCTTGCGAGAGCTGCTTTGAGGCGGTCCTCTTCGGTA
>JAHFAF010000042.1 GCA_023250715.1 Pseudobdellovibrionaceae bacterium
TCGCCGAGGAGTTCCCCGTCGTATCGTTATGGGCAATCAAGCGAAAGTTATACAAGTTGTAGGGTGTGAGCGAACTTACTGTCTTTGAGGTAGTCGCCGCCGTAAGGGTTTCGGCCGTTCCGTAAGTACTTTCCGTATCCAATTTGTAATCGAAAATATAACTATCCGCACCGTCGATCGAGGTCCAATTCAATTGGATGGAGGAATCCGATAGTACAGTCAAAGTAACTGCAGGAGCCGCGACTTTAGTCGTTCCCGTCACGATTGCGGGCGCGGAATCGCCAGTTGAATTATTATGCGCGATTAGCTTGAAGTTATATTCTCTATTGGGAGTGAGGCCCGTCTGAGTTTTCGTCGTGGCAGTACCGGAAAGGGTCGCCGCTCCGCCATAAGTAGACTCAGTAGATAACTTATAGGAATAGGCAATGCTGTCCGCACCATCTACTGCAGGCCAATCCAATTTTATCGAGGTGTCAGATAAAACGGTCACCGAAACCGAAGGCGAAGAAACTCCTGTGGATTGGGTCACGACATAGGGAGCCGAGTCGCCCGTCGTATTGTTGTGCGCTGTGAGCTTGAAGTCGTAGGACGTATTCGGACTCAAACTCGTCACCGGCCAGGTCACAATCCCGGCACCGACGGAAACATTCGACCCATAGCTCGTCGCCGAGTGTAGCTTGTAAGCTAAAATATATCCGCCGTCCGCCCCATCCACGTCCGACCAATTCAAATTAATAGCCTGGTCCGAAACCACCTGAGCGGTGACCACAGGAGCCGCGATTTTTGTCCTATCGCTCGCGGTATTACTAAACGCCGAATCCCCCGCAGAGTTTGTAGCATAGACACGATAGAAATAGAGAGTGTTCGCATCGGGCGGATTGGAGTCAAAGCTGGCAACGCCCCCATCTACGTTGGCAGAGGCATCTATCGTATTAAAATTCGAGAGAAGGCAGCGCTGAATCGTAAAGGAGGAGGGGTTCGCCGAATCCCCATTCGCCCAGGTCACGGTGATATGCGAAGAGGACTGCCCCACGGCCAGGGCACTTAACGGTGCCGAAGGAAGTGTATAGCTATTCGACGTATTCGAGGCACTCGAGCTCCCGTCTCCATTCTCGGCGCGGACGCGGTAGTAATACCGCTTATTTCCTGTGAGGGCGGTATCGTCATAGGCAACTACACCCGAGGCGGTGCTTCCGACTTCCGTCCAGGTGGTTCCATTCACACTTCTATCGATTGTAAACTTAGTCTCATTATTGCTGTTATCCGTCCAGGCAAGGTGAAAACTCGTGGCACTCGAGGGGCTCGCGACCAAACTCGATGGGGCCGTTGGAGGATTAGCTAAGGTTGTGGCTTCCACTATGGCCGAGAGGGAATCGGCCATATTGTAGACCTTGACCCGGTACGTGTAAGTGGTTTTCGAAGTTAAGCCCGTATCCTTATACCCTGTGGAGTCTTCCGAAAGGGTGGCAATCGTCGAAAAGGCTCCATTCTGAAATCTCTCGATGACGACTCCGGCTTCCCTCGAATTCGTATCGGTCCAGCTCAGGTCAATTTCGTCTTTCGAAACCGCGGTCGCTGTCAAAGAGCCGAGCTCCGATAACTTGGCATCGTAGCAAGCGGCAGGAATAGCCGAGTCTAAAGTGGAACTATCCACCTGCGAGAGAGACACGTTGGTCGTCTGTCGGTCCAAGGTGGCATCGCCCTTGGCGTAAGCAAAAATGGTGAGAAGCGGATCATGCTCGAATGCTTTTTCGATACTCTCAAAAGGACAGCCCTCCGCGTCCTTGATATTCACCGCGTAGAGTGTAAACGCACGCTGACCGACCGTGAGCGAAACGGATACTCCCCGGTCTTGAAGAGATTTAAAGGAGACCAAATCCGAGACTTGGCCCATATCACTCAGAGCGGTGCAAGAAGAAGTGATACCGGCAATGCTTCGGCCCTGAATGCTGCTCTTGATACTATTTCCAGTGATTCCTACAAAAAAGCAGGCCGCATTGGGGGCTGAGGTGAGCTTAATGCTCGATCGAGCATGGCCACTGCTATCGAAAAGGTCTGAAGAGTTGCTGTAATTACTGACCGAGCGAATAGGCCGCCCTTGTTGATCCGCAACTTGAATGCGCAAACGTCCCGCGCTATCGCTTCTCTGTAGGGAGCAAGCGGATAATGCAAGAATCGGCAGTAAAGCCCACGCTGTCCTTGCGGTAAATTTTAGGATCCATTCCTTCATGGCTTTCAATTAACCTTCACTTTAACGTTAATAATCTGATTCAAAGGATCATTGCCGTTGATTTTTCGAACGGTGTCCACCGGATCACGGCTAAGTCCAGGTACTTCCACCACGGAAGAATCGATGTTACCTACCCCCCCGCCCGTTCGTTTATCAGCGAGAATACCTTTATCGACCGTATCTTGGATTGTATCCATCGTCCCGCCGCCCACAGTGAACCCGCTGCCATCCTTTTTATCTTTGTTTTTGGATAGCCCGTTGGAAGAGTCTTTCTTCGAGCCGGCATTACTGCCCTCGTTGCGATTCTCAGGAGTGCCGAACGTTACAGTGCGAGCAAAGGTATTGTCCCGAACGCGACGACTTGTTGTTAATTGATTGAGCTCGTTCTTCGGAACGGTGACGACCTCCATCGATCTTTTTCCGCCGTCCGAGCCCGTAACGCGCCATTGTTGACCGGGAGTGATCATCGCCTGACTGCCGGCACCCTTCCCTTGAGTGGACTGAATCCAAACTTTTCCTTCAGTCACGGTAATTTTTCCATCGCGGACAAAGAACTCCGTTCCACGGACGGCGAGCACAGAGGATTTCGTGCGGATATTGAAACGGCCTTTTTGATTGAGCTTCTTGCTGACCAAAGATCGGATTTCACCGAAGTCGACGGTGCCGTCGACCTCCCGATCTGCGACAGAATTTAATTTAAAATCACTAATGTGGAAGGAGGTGGAAGGAGCAATGTCCACCACCGTCTTGTCGGAGAGTAAAAGCTTCGCGCTCGAGTTTTCCTTCGTCTCAATCACATCGGTGAGGTAGACGGGATCGCCCACTGCCAGCGGTTTTCCTTTGGCTGTTACGGCTCCCTTTACGGTCACCACGCGCCCAATGGACTTGGCGGACTTCTGCCCACCCGACGCCTCAGGCTCAACCAAAAAAACCGATAAAAAACAGAATGTTATAAGTATTGAGTGTCGCATACACGCACGTACCACTAGCGATGACACATCGTACCATCAACTTGTGGTGGAATTGTTTTGTAGAAGGTGCGACGCAACCCTCGAATTTGAATCAAGAAAGCGAGATAATAAAAAGACCTGTTCTTCTGGCGGAGAATCTTCCGCAATTGCCCTCTTCACTTCAGCTTCTAGCATGCGCACCACTTTATCCTTGGCATATTTTCTGATCCCATTATTGAGCACTACTCTATGGGCCGCCGTGCCCACGGAATTTGAGCCGGACTACGCAGAAGCAATCTTGGCCTTTCACGATCGAAATTATCCTGAAGTGATTCGCATCCTGAGCCCGATGCTCGAGAAAGAGACCCGATCGGAAGAGCTACTGGAGATCGCAGCACTCACTTACAAATATCTGGGGCAGGAAAAGAAAACAGAAAAGCTCTACGGCGAGATTCTCCAACTCCTAAGAACACGCAATGTATCGCCACTAGATCTCATTCCCTATGAGTTTGAACTTGCCGTCATTCAGTACCGAAATAAAAAATGGACTGAAGCCGAACGCATGTTCAAAAGAGCCATCGCGCTGCAATTCAATGAAATCCCCTCGTGGTTTTTTCTGGGTATTATCGCCATGGACAAACGGGACTGGGCTACCGCCGAAGCCTCTTTTACCACCGTTTCACAGAGCCCAAACCTGGAACTAGCGCTCTCCTCCCGTTTATACCTGGCTCAAGTTTATGCAAATCAAAACTCGCAAGCGCGCATGGTGAATGAATATGTCATGGCTTACGACCAAGCGCGTGGGGAGCTTAAGAAAAAGGAACTTAAAGAAGAAGATAAAACCATGTTGGGAAAAGTGCTCAAGGTTGCTGAAAAGGCACTGAAGCCCTTAAAAAAACATACGGTCTTTGGTGGAATCGGCCTTGTTTCCTCCTACGACACGAATGTTTTTTCCGATGCCACGGACACTTCCGCCAGTGGAGGAACAAAAAAAGCGAGCCTAAAGGAATCCCTGCAAGCGAGCCTCGGGTATGCGTCGCCGCTCGTGGATGAATGGCAATTTGTTTTGAGTTATCGAGGCAATGGAAACAAAAATTTCAACGCAGAAACTCTGGATGCCCAATTCCTTCAAAATGATCTTGCTCTGAACCTCACCCATGCGCCGCTTGAGTCTTCTTACCTCGGGCTCAAAGTCGGGACGGCTTATCTTTTCCAATACGTCAGTGCTTCGGGTAATTGGGAGCCCTACGAGCTCCAACTCATCGCCGGTCCCTACTGGCGTACTCAGTTTTCAAATGGGTGGGCCATTGGCGGGCAAGCCAATCTCAATCGCCGCAGCCTTTACCAAGACTCCGCCCTCGATGCTATTTACCATCGCTCTGCCAACGAAATCGAAATTAAACTAAACACACAACAGGACAATCACGCGAAATTTTTCAACCCAACCCTCGAACTGACAGGAATGCTTCGTCCCACGGAGGGAACGGAATATCGTTCAAAATTCGTTCAGCTCGAACTTTCCAATAATTCCTATTTGACCTCGGGAATTCAAATCCTTCTTTCCGCGTCCGGAGGAAAGACAATTTACGATGCCCGCGAAGATGGCACACGCTCGGATATGACGCTTACGGGAAGATTTGCTTTGAGTATTCGATTGCTAAAAAGTCTTCAGTGGGTAAATGACGTGCAGGTGATTAAAAACTCTTCCAACGTCGCGCTCTACGACTACGCTCGCAACGTCTTTTCATCGGGAATAACAGCATCGTTTTAGTATCTGCGAGTGTAGCGAAGCAGCCTCATCGCGCGAAGCTAGATTCCACGAGATTGCTTCGTCGCCTTCGGCTCCTCGCAAATTCGTCTTATCGCTGCCAGTGACGGCCCTGTCCTTGATTCAAGAAGGAAGAGTTTTGTCCGGCGCTCGCGGTTTGGTTAAAACCGGGACCACTTGGACGGCGACGTTGGCTGCCGAGTCGAGCCTGAGCCTGTCCCGCCTGCTGAGTCTGGGAACTTGCAATAATGCTCTCGAACGCCTTCTTCTGCTCGGCCACCTTCACGCAATCCGTAATCGCGTCTTCTAAGGGGCCTTGGCTTTGGCCAATCGTGTTCACCATCTGGGGGACCAAATTCAAAACCGTCTGCATCAATGTCACAGAATCCGGAACTCCAGAGAGAGAAGCAATCTTCTGCCGCATCGGCTCACCGACCGCCGCCTCGATCTGGTCACTTGCTCCGCGACATTGTAAATCCTGAGAAACTTGCGCGACCTGCTGATTATACTGAGCGGCAGCTTGAGCTCCCGCTTCACCTGGATTCTGACTCTGAACCACTTGCATCACGGTCGTCGCGATTCCAGGCTGGCCGTTCTGTCCGGTCTTGATCGCATCTCTCATATCTAAGCAGGCCGTGTGCAATTTATCTTCAGCGGCAATTCCGGAATTATAAGCAAACTGTCTCTCCGGCTCGAGCTTCGCCTGAATCTGCATCACGAGCTGTTGCAATTCTTTTAAGTCTTTATTGTCTTCTAGCGCTTTGGGCAAAAATTTGGTGAAGAGGTCATCACCAAGAGCGGCAAGGCGCTTGTCCCGATCGTTATCGAGCTCATCCGCGAGGTCCTTCAATCCTTCGACTCCGGACTTCATCTTCGCAATGCTGTCCTTGAAAGAACGCTTGGAAGACTGCTCGAGTACCGACTTCTCTTTTTCCCGGCGCGACTTGATATTGTCTTTAAACTTCTTATTGAGGTCTTGAAGCTGCTGAATCGTCGCAAGCTTCTCTTCCTTCGTTTGGTTCATGAACTTCTGACCGTTCTGCTGCATCTGGGTGACAAGGTCAGTACTCAACGCAGCGGACATCGAGGAATACCCGCCGAAATCCGCGGGGCAAGAATCTTCATTGCTCTTTAAACGAGCAGCGTTCAATTGATTGGCCGGAGCTTGGAGAGCCGGGAACATCTGAGCGAACTGCTGGCGCTTCTGCTCTTTTCCGTCCTGAATGTTTCTTTCGAGTAACTCAGGGAGAGTCTGCGCCGTCTTTGCACTGTCTCTTTCCTTGCGCTTCTGGCGAACAATCTTTAGCCACTTCTCTTCAGCGGCGGTAAGCTCGAGCTTTTTTGCAAGCTCATCCGCTTTCGCTTCGACTTCCGCATCTCTGGGGTCAGTCGATTTCGGGAGACTCGAACGAGTCAGCGGATACGTGATGCCTTTCACCTGGGATAACCTTTCGGATTCCGTTATGGCTAGGCCCAGGCTCGGGATCAGTAGTCCTACTGTCACCGCCGAAACAATATTTTTCAGTCTAGTCATCTTCCACTCCACAAAATCTGCACTACATCCGCAACTGACCACAGCTAGTGATCACTTCAAGCACCTCTACACGTAGAGGTGGACGACTCTTCCCGGAGAAAGAGGCGTTCCGGGGCCTAGTTGTGCAAGCGCCAAGCCAACGGCGTTTCATGCTTGAGCAGACTGAAAATTTTGAGCCTCACCCCAAGAAGTGCCGAAAAGCGCCCCGCCCCAAGCCCCTGTTTTCAATCTTTCTCGGCACTTACAAAATTGACGAAGCTTTGAGGGGAGTGTCGGGTCCCTAGACAGAGGAAGAAACGCCCTTGCTTTCAAAGGGTTGCCAAGGAAAGCGGACAAAGGTAATTTTCTCTAACTTTCATTTACTCGAGCGTCTTACGACGACCGACTAGCATGGGTGCTTGTAGGAAGTTGCGCTCAAGATGAAGCTACAAGAAAGGTACACACAATGAAGAAAGCACTATTGACCCTGGCTCTTCTCGCGTTTGTGGCTCCCGTATTCGCGGATGACGCGGCGGCCCCTGAGAAAAAGGATGAAGCGGCGGCCGTGACGACTGAGACCGCGCCCGCGGCTGCAGAAGCTCCTGCCGCCAATGCAAAGGCCGAGAAAAAACACAAGAAGGCCAAGAAAGCCAAGAAGGCCGAAAAGATGGAAAAAACTGAGTAGTTCCTCAGTCTTTCGCAATTTTAGAGAGAAAAAGCCCGGTGAAAGCTGGGCTTTTTCTTTTTGAGTAGGGCGCTACGCATCATCTAGGCCCCTATGCCTGCCATTGAAAAATACCGATACGATCTCCGATGGGATCCGTCCGTAATAAATGGAAAGAGGGCCACTCCAAGCTGCGCCTGGGAATGCGTTGGTTAGCCGCGAGCTTTGAAGGCACCGTTTCGGCCGAGCTCTCCCAGCAGAAGGCTCGCCGGCGAAAGCGAATCGCACACTATTTCTACAATGTCGTCTTCGCGGTTGTTTTGGCATTTCTGCTCGTAGATCCGGGCCCTCAGGTAGCACCCGTACCCAACCTCAAAGAAGGCCAGGTAGTCGAACAGGATTTCGTTGCTCCAATTAGCGCCGATATCGAACCCTCGGAACTCAAGAAAAACCGCCGCGAGGATTTGGCGCGAAAGGTGGCGCCGATATTTGATTACGACGATGCCGCTCTCGAATCGTGGTTAAAAAAATGGCAGTCTGCTTTCAGAAAAATTCGACAGGAAAACTTCGCCTCCCCGAAAGCAAAAAAAACGGCTCCCACCATCGAAAGCCTCCAGCAACAAATTCTAGAAATCACTGGCCAAGGTCTAAGCAACGAAGATCTACTTTTTCTCCAACAACATCACTTCGGGCCCGATATAGAGGGCCAGTTCACCAAAGTTGGGGAATACCTCCTGGGTAGACTCATCTCTCCCGTGGATCTTTTCCCGTCCCATTACAGCACCGGCATTATCGTAAGGCAGGTGAACCAAGAGCTTACTGAAACTCTGATTTACGATCTCTCCCGCATTTGGAGTTTGGAGCAGGCGAGGGAATTCCTGTTGCATGTGCCGGATCTCATGAAGGCACCGAAGAACAGCACAATGCACAAGATAGTCGGAATGCTGAGTCGAATCGCCGTCCCGAATTTGAGGCAAAACATTCCGCTTACCGAAAAGAGAATCAATAATATTCTCGGCCAGAGTAAACCCTCGCTGCAAACAGTCCATAAGGGAGATTTGATCTTAAAGCGTGGTGAGCGAGTGAGCGACCGCCAGGCGGAAACGTTGCGTGGGCTCAGCGAGCTAACCGCACCTGTAAAACGTCTTCAGAAATTCTTGCTAACAACGCTTATTCTTCTCGTTTTCTTCGCGGTGATTTTCAGAATGGAACTGACCAGAAAAGGTTTTTGGTACCTCTCTCTCAAAGACGCTCTGTTTTTCATGGCTGTTGCGCTCTTGAGCATCATGGTCGCTAAGTATGCCCTGCCGTACTTGCGAATATTTTTTACCCCTTTTAGCCTCCGCTTCGGCGTTGAATATCTGCTGCCAGTCGCCGCAGGGGGAATCATCATCCATCTGATGATGGGAAAAGAAACCGCCTTCACTTTTACGATACTCACCAGCATCGCAAGCGGCCAGCTTCTCGATCACAATTACCTATTCTCCCTCTGGGTGCTCACCGTTTCGGCGAGTGCCATTCAAAGCATCAAAGCCTGTAAACAGCGGACAGATCTTTACCGGTGCGGGGTCTGGAGCGGGACAATCGGAGGATTATTGGTTTTGGCATTCGCGCTCACCCACTTTTTAGGGTTCCAGCACGTCGAGTGGATGGATGTGATTGTCTCGGCGGTCTTTGCATTTCTCTCCGGGATTTTCTCGGCCATCCTTGCTGGCAGTATGATTCCCATTCTGGAATCGGTGTTGGGTTATACCACCAGCCTTAAACTCCTCGAGCTTTCCAATTTCAATCACCCACTTCTTCACAATCTCATGATGAAAGCGCCCGGCACCTATCATCACTCCGTCATTGTTGGGAGTCTTGCGGAAATCGCGGCCGATAGAGTGAAAGCAAACGCATTACTCGCGCGCGTGGCCGCCTACTACCACGACATCGGAAAGATGACGAAACCGCTCTACTTTATCGAAAACCAGTCCCCGAACAACAATCCCCACGATCATTTACAACCCAGCATGAGTGCCAAGATTCTATTTTCCCACGTAAAGAACGGCGCTCGATTGGCCCGGGAATACAATTTGGGATCTAAAATTACGAGCGTGATCGAACAGCATCACGGCACAACGCTAGTTTCGTACTTTTTCAACAAAGCGAAGAAGGCGGAACGGCCCGAGCTCGATCACGTAAATGAGGCAGAATTTCATTATCCCGGCCCAAAACCCCAATCCCGCGAAGCGGCGATTGTGATGCTGGCGGATGCCTGCGAGGCCGCCACTCGAAGCATCAGCGAACCCACCCCCGCGAAAATTCAAACCATGGTCCACAGCATTATCAATCGTCGATTCCTAGAGGATCAGTTCTCTGAGTGCGATCTCACCTTCAGCGACCTGAGGGTAATCGAAGATAGCTTTACAAGAACGCTGGTCTCCCTGTATCACCACCGCATTGAGTACCCAGGCCAAAAAAAGAGCCTCGCGAAGATCCCCTCGCACCCGACGCCCGTCGCGCACATCAAGAAAATCGGCGCCTAAGATTAGCTTTCACAGCGACGTTGCTTTACTACCCTCTCTCAAAAAAAGCATGATTGCAGCAGCTCGCGCGACATTGCGAGCCTTGCCCCACTCTCTTTCCGTGAATCTCTGCGTGATTAGCCCCGGAAAAATGAAAAAGCTCAACCATGAATACCGTAATAAAAACCGAGCTACGGACGTTCTTTCCTTCACTTCCATCTTTGATGGGGGCGATGTTTTGGTTTGTCTTGCGGTAGCGAGAAGGCAAGCTAAGGAAAATGGAATCCTATTGGGGGAAGAACTCTCCCGTCTGACCGTTCACGGCATTCTTCACCTCTTCGGATACGACCACGAGAAATCGGCTGCCGAAGCAAAAAAAATGTTCGCCTTACAGGAAAAGATTTTAGGTACCCACTTCCTTTTAGGGGAGGAGGCACCTCTCCCCTAAAAGGAAGTGGGTACCTTCTACTCCCTCCCCTAAAAGGAAGTGGGTACCTTCTACTCCCTCCCCTAAAAGGAAGTGGGTACCTTCTACTCCCTGATTGCGTCGATGGGGTGCAGGCCGGCCGCACGTCGGGCTGGGTAAAGAGTTGCCAGGTAAATAAGAACGATGGCTACGGAATAGATGAGGACCATGGAAAGAGGACGAATCTCGATGGGGATCGTTCTATCATAATAAATTTCCGGTAATTGATAAGTAGAAAAATACCGGACGTAAACCATGAAACCCGCGGTAAAGAGGGCCCCGAGACCCAAACCAACGCCCCCCAAGAAAGCGCCTTGCCACAGAAAGGCATCGCGAATTTGCCGCTTTGAAGCTCCGAGCGCGCGCAAGATCCCAATATTCGCGCGCTTGTGGGTCACATGCATCATTAGAGTAATCACGATATTCATCACGGCAATGACGATAGCCAAACTCAAAATCGAAAACATCGCATACTGTTCGAGCTGCAAGGATTGAAATAGCGCGGAATTAAAAGAACGCCAGCTCTGGGCTTCCAAAGTATCGGGCAGAATCTTGGTTACCTCCTTTAAAAGGCTTTCGCTATCGTCGAGAGACTCCGCCCAAAGGTGCCATCCGGAAATAGCATCCCCCCAACGCAAAACCTCTTGCGCATCCAGAAGAGGAAGAAAAAGATATTGCTGATCGAACTCATAGTGCCCTGAAGCATAGAGCCCTGCGACTTCGAATGTTTGCGACTTCGGAACCATTCCCAACGCCCCACCCGTCTCTATCGGCGAGATGAGTTTCAAGCGCCGGCCAGGGGAAAGCCCCAGACGATGGCCCAGCTCCGATCCTAGTACTACCTGAGGCAAGCGCGCTTTTGGATCGGGAAGCCCCCCTTCCGAGATTCCCTCCTGAATTCTTTCCAACTCTTCCGGCGGCAAGCCCCAAACAACGCCGCCCAGTGTACGGAAATCTGACTGCAGAATCATTTCCGTTTCCGCATAAGGCATCACGCGCATAATGCCCGGGAGCGTTTTAAATTTTTCCGTCCAAGGGGCGTAATCGCGCAGCGGCTGATTCGCAACTTTCGGACGGATCATGACGTGGGGATAGGCCTTGAGAACTCTCTCTCTCAGGGCGCTTTCAAATCCGTACATGACGGAGAGTAAGCAACCCATGGCAGCCACTCCGACGGCAATTGCAAGCCAGGCGAATAAGGTCATGGGGCTAAAAGTTCCCGCGGGCGTGCCTTTCAGCATGAACCGCCAAGCCACAAGCCGAGTAAATCGCACTATTCGTCCTCAACGGGCGGAGGCGGAGGAATGTACTCGCCTTCTCCCCCTGAGAAGGGAGACTCCATCGGCGGCGGAGGGCTTATGGGATCATTGTCGAACTCGTCCATCTTCTGCGGAGGCGGAGGAGGGACTTGATCGTAGGGCGGTGGCTCGTAAGGAGGCGGCTCATATTGGGGCGGATCGAAACTAGGAGGGGGCGGCTGAAAATTCTGGTCTCCTCCATTATTGGGCTGAGGGAACGATGGATTGCTCGGCGCGTGTTGCGGAGGCGGATTGATAGTATCGGTGCGGGCCCCTGGCGGCCCCCCTTTCGGCATTCCCTCCGGGGGAGGATTCCCTTCAAAAGGCTGTTCTGTCGGTGCTTTAATTTCTTCCCCTTCTTTGGGTTTATCGCTGCGATTCGAGTACCAAAACACGCCCGCGAGTCCAAAAGCAGCTAGGAAAAGGAGGAGCCAAACAGCGTTCTTCATTCGGGTCCATTTTCAATGAATTAGCAAGGAAACTCAACAAATGTTATACACGTAATATTATGAAGGTAGACGAAATCCCCGCAGCCCATTGGGCTGATCGTACGGCAGAAGAGCTTCTTGAAAAACACCCTGGGAAAGAGAGTTTTGTCTGTGCTTCAGGGATCTCCCCGAGTGGAGTCGTTCATATCGGCAATTTCAGAGAAGTGGTTACTGTCGAATTCGTAGTCCGAGCGCTGCTCGATAGAGGAAAAAAAGTTCGCTTCATCTATAGTTGGGACGACTACGACGCCCTTAGAAAGGTGCCCGTCAATCTTCCCAAGCAGGAAATGCTCCAGGAAAACCTACGGAAACCGATTTCTGAGGTACCCGACCCTTTCGGAGATTGCCCCTCCTACGCCGCGCACTTTGAAAAGAGATTTGAGGGAGAGATTCGGCAATTGGGAATGGATCCCGAATATATTTACCAGAATCAGCCTTACCGAGCGGGAAAGTACGCGGAGGGGATTCGCGCAGCCCTGGCGAATGAAAAAGAAATAGCGGCTATTTTAAATAAATCGAGGACCGAGCCGCTTCCCAACGACTGGAGCTGTGTCAGCATATTCTGCAAAAAGTGCGGAAGAGACACGACCAAAATTTCGGGATATGAGGGCAGTGTTTTTCATTACCACTGCAAAATCTGTAAAGCCGATCACACGGTGGACTACCAACGCGAAGGCGGGGTGAAGCTTCTATGGCGCGTAGATTGGCCGATGCGATGGGCCCGGGAAAACGTGGACTTCGAGCCAGGCGGGAAGGACCACTCTTCTCAAGGGGGTTCTTACGATACCGGATGCGAGATTATTCGCGCGATTTGGAAAAAAGAGCCGCCCCACTACGTTCAATATGATTTCGTCCTGGCAAAAGGGATTGGTGCCAAGCTTTCCTCCTCGAGCGGGCAGCTCATCACCCTGGGCGAGGCCTTGGAAATTTATGAGCCGGCTGTCATCCGGTGGATTTTTGCGAGCCGTAAGCCCAACCTGGATTTTACGATCGCTTTCGACCTAGACGTGATGAAAGCATACGACGATTTCGATCGTTGCGAGCGCTATGCCTTCGGCACCGAAGAGGGCGAAGAAAAAAAGGTGAACTACGAGAGGCGCATTTACGAGCTTTCCTTGGTCGCTCCGCGAAAGCGCGCAACCCCTTACGGAAAAATGCCGGCGCAATTTCCCTTCCGGCACCTGTGCAATATTTTACAGATTCACCAAGGCGATCTCGATCGAACACAAGCCTTCTACGAGAAGGAAATCAAGTCTGAAGCCGACAAAGAGCGCTTCCGGTCGAGAGCAGAGCGCGCTTGGAAGTGGATCACGACCTTTGCACCGGAGGAATTCAAGTTCACCGTGCGAGGCGCCGACATCCCAGCCGGAAAGGCAAAACACCCGCAAGCCCTTCAGGAACTGATTACACTCTTGAAACAGGGAAACTTGGAATCGAAGCCCGAAGAGGAAGTTGCAAGCCTTATTTACCAAATTTTGAAGCGTCACAACCTGGAAGCGAAATCATTTTTCCAGGACGTCTACGGCATTCTCGTTGGTAAACCAAATGGACCGAAGCTCGCATCATTCTTGGTCGCAATCGGAACCGATCGCGCCGCCCATCTATTGGAACGAGCCCTCTAATTCTGTACTTGCGAGGCCCGTTATGGGCCGAAGCAATCTCATTGATCTATCTCAAGGTCTTTGATGGATTGTTCCGCTGCCTCAATTACATAGGGAGGGTATTCATCATCCGAGTTCTTCGCGATTTCCTTGAGCCTTTCTAGAACTAAAGCATTTATTTTCTCATCTTGCACAGGCCCGAGAGCCCCCAACGCCTTAATCGCCTCATCGAAATCCGAAAAGAAAGTATCCAGTTTCTTCCTCTGAATGATTTTAAAAAGATCGGGCACTGCGGAGTTCGCTTTGGATCCGAAACCGATAAGAAGACGAATGATGGATCCCTTCGCAAAGGAGTGCATGTCCTTTTTTATTAAATTCAAAAGCCGAGGAAGATCCTTTTCATCCACGCCGCCAATTGCCATGATTACACGGTCGAATTCCGACCACTCCAAGGGAAATTTTTCGTAAATTTGGAGAAGGGCATCCTTGGCCTTCGATGCGGCGAGACCGTATGTTTCTATCAACCACCCGGCAAGGTAACGAGTCCTTCCATTTGCCGCACTCAGGAGTTTAATCAACGTATCGAGAGTTTCCTCAGGCTTTGCCTTAATTTCCTTCAGTGTTTGCGCTGCTTCATTTTGGACATCTTCCTCAGAATCCGTGAGACGCTGAAGAACGGCTGCCACCACTTCTTTCGTGGAGAGGTGCAGCTGCGCCATAAGTTCGAGGGCCCGAGTCTTTGCCACGGCATTACCCTTCTTAGTCGCCCAAATCAAAGCTACCGCGCAATTCTCACCCTCCCCTTTCAAAATTTCCGCAGCTTGCAATCCCAGCTCCCCCCCGAGCTTAAGGGCCAATGCGCGCAATACGCTCTCGGGCTCCTTGGATTCCAAATGACAACTCACTTGAAGATGACCGTGGACGAGGCGGCCGGCCTTCACCGGCGAATCGGAGATTTTCAGCTCCTCTCGCGCCGTCACAGCCGCCTCTTTTCCTAGAAGTTCGTGACATTTTCGGGTCGCTTCTCTTAAAGCTTCTGCTCGCAGCTTTGCTTTGGGGACTGGAGCGGATTCATCAGAAAGCCGGGCCGAGGAACTGCCTTCCAAGCCCGTTTCAAAATGGTGAGCCCACGCAGGGGCTGCAAATAAGAAGAAAAAAAGGAGAGCCCAATGATGTCCGTGAGTTTCAATTTCATTATCGCCAGGAATGAGAGTCCCTTCCATTTTTTCCTCCATCTGATACACTGTATAACCTGTGCACTACTCAGTATTAGTCACATTGCTATGAGTCAAACAAAAAGTTATGGAGATCAAGAAAAAATCTGGTGCCGCCGGAAAGGGTGAGGCGAGCCGAGAGAGAATTGCGAAGGCCGCCCTGAAGCGATTCGCGCAGGAAGGTTTTTATCAGGCAAGCATTCAAAGCATCGCGGACGCGTGCAAGATCAGCCAATCCGCCGTGCTCTACCACTTCCCTACGAAAGAACACTTGGTGGAGGACGTAATCAAGAGAATTGTCGTCCACAACCATGAGATCGTCTCCGCGGGACAAAAGATAGAGGACAATGCGTACGAGCGACTACGAAAACATTTCGAGCTAAATTTGAGTTGGGCCGTGGACTTCGTGGAGGAGGCACAGATCATCATCCTTCTTTACTATCTCGCCTGTGTGGACGCTCGTTTTTCGGCTCTTTACGAGACGATTCTCGGCGCCGCAAGAAAGCGTATTTCGGAATATCTGTGGGCGGGGAAGAGGGAAAAACTTTTTAAGGATTCTCTCCAAGTCGACGCGGTTGCGGAAATTCTCCATGACGGCCTTTTGGGAGGGGTCATCAACACCATCACCCAGAAGAATAAAAAGTCCCTCATGAAATCAGTTCAGGAAAAATGGCAGAAGCTCCTTGCCGAGACCACTGGTTACGAACCCACTAAATAAGCTCGAAGGCGATCCACTTCCCTACGAAAACCTTCCAGCTCGAACTCCGAGGGGCGAAGTTCCCCAGAATAGAGCTTCATGAAGTCTTCGACAGTGATCTTGAGCAGAAATCTGGCATTCTTCCCGTTCTTGGGAGTACCCAACTCTTCCGGGCCGAAGGCGAGAGAAAATCCATAGTACCGCTGGTAAACCTTTGCCCCGCTCTCCGTCGCGGAAATGTAGATTACTCCTGTCGGCTTCTTCCCTCGTACGTCTTCTTTGTAATAAAAATACTCGGCGATTCGGCGCAGCTGGGGGGCAACCCCTCCGGAAAATCCGTCAGCCGTACCAAGACGTCCGATATCATAAACAGGAACGCCCTCATCTCTTTCGGGAAAGCGAATCTGAGGGTAATCTCTTTCTGTAGGCGATCTCGAGTCCCCCACTCCGGTCACTGTGCCATCGAATAGTCGCATCACCACCTGTCGGATGCCATTTTTCGAGTAAACAAAATAACTACAACGATCGAGATCCAAATTCTCTTCTTGAGCGCGCATCCCCGCGATTCGGTCCGTGAGCACGACGGCTCTTGCATCGTAACGACCGAAGGAAAAATCCACGTGACCAAGAACTTCCTGGTGCAAATCACTTTCTCTAGAAAGTGCATCGTAAACCAATTCCAAGTGGTGATTGTCCGCGCGCACGCGTGCCTTCACGAGAAAATCATTCGATTCCGCTGTCACGCCACCTTGAAACTTTGCATTCGGATCGAACTCGACAAAAAATTGCCAACCGTCCGCTTCCCAATGCCGTTCTTTAATTCGAAGCGGGTAATAGATATCGCAATCCATCGCATCGAAGGCGTAATCGAACACGGTCAGGATGGGAGTACTATTGGCCCGCCACACAGCGGGGCACTGAAAGGACGCAAGCGCGGGCCCACAAAGAAAAAGAAGCCACCAACAGAAACGACTCTTCACCCGCCCTTTTTACCGAAAAAAATTGACTCGGTGGGTAATTTTACATACTGAGTATTACTCAGAGCACTCACAACAGGAGGAATTGAATGAAACTATTACTACTTACACTCTCTTTTTTGGCGCAGGGGACTTTCGCCGATGACCTTTCGCCCCTCAAAATCCATGAAGGGCTTCTCGCGAACGAAAATAAAATGACCGTTTATGTGTTCGATCGCGATAAGGACGGAATCCCTACTTGCTACGCCGGCTGTGCCACGATCTGGCCCCCGGTTCTTTTCCCCGAGGGAGAAGTGAAGGCCCCGCTCTCAATTGTCGTGAGAAAAGATCAAACTCGACAAATCGCCTACAAGGGAAAGCCTCTCTACTTGTACGCGGATGATGAAAGCCCAGGCGACACGAACGGAGACGGCATCAGCGGGATCTGGCATATTATTCGACCTTAGCCGACCCAATGCGACTGGTAGGGGAGAGATCCCCTACCAATAAGTTGTCTTGACCGAGCAGTCCCCATAGACGCGCGTCACGCAGCTTATCCGATCCGATTCCGATTTCTTGTCGCGTGCCAGTAATTCCCGTTCGCGAACCCGTTGGGGTGAAAGGTTTTCGACGCCGGACAGAACCTGCATGTTGCATTTTCCACACACAAAGTCGGCGCTACAAGACGACGCAACGGGCAATCCCGCTCTTAGCGCCGCATCAAAGAGCAGCGCGCCAGAATTCACTTCGAAGCATTTTCCCGAGGGCAAAAAGGTGATCTTGGCCATACGCGTAGGACCCTACCTAAGCTATAATGAAGATAGTTCCTTTCCTTCTTTTTTAAACCCTTAAAAATCGAAACCTAACCTTCCCCAGGATAGATCCATGCTCCAAACCGGACTAGAAAAAAACACGAATGAATTTTTTCTCGAAGACGCGAAGAATTTGTCGCTCATCCTCGATGAGGTAGGCAAAGTCATCGTAGGCCAAGAACACATGACCCGCTCGCTACTCGTGGGCTTACTCACGGGCGGCCATGTTCTTCTCGAGGGCCTACCAGGTCTTGCGAAGACTCTGGCCGTGAAGACCCTGGCGCAAGTCCTGGATACAAAATTTCAGCGAATTCAGTTTACCCCGGATCTCCTCCCCAGCGATCTCATCGGCACGATGATCTATCGTGAAGAAACCGGCGACTTCGTTCCGAGAAAAGGGCCCTTATTCGCGAATATTGTGCTTGCCGACGAGATTAATCGTGCGCCTGCGAAGGTGCAGAGCGCTCTTCTCGAGGCGATGGCGGAAAAACAGGTAACGATTGGAGAAACCACATTCCAGCTCGAAGAGCCCTTCCTTGTGCTCGCGACTCAAAACCCAATTGAGCAGGAAGGCACCTATCCCCTTCCCGAAGCGCAGCTCGATCGGTTCATGTTCAAATTGAAAGTAAAGTATCCGAGCCGCGAGCAAGAACGAATCATTCTCGAGCGCATGGCTTCCCCCTCCAAACCGACGGTTCATGTCGTTTCCAGCGCGAAATCCATTTTGCAAATGCGAGAGCATGTCGAGCAGATCTACGTCGATGAGCGGATCAAGGAATATATCTTGCGCATCGTGATGGCGACTCGCCCGGGAAATGAGCTTAGCGCTTCGGAAGTGAAGCCCGAGGCTCTGAGAGAGATCCAAGAGGGGGTTCAGATAGGTGCCTCGCCGCGCGCAACAATTTTCTTGAGCAAAGCAGCCAAGGCGCACGCTCTGCTTGAACAGAGGGCATATGTAACCCCCGATGACATCAAAGCAGTAGCACCGGAAATTCTGCGCCATCGCTTGATTTTGTCCTTCGAGGCCGAGGCTAAACGCATCGACACCGATTCCTTGGTTTTCAAGCTTCTCGAAAGCGTCACCGTTCCCTAAGAGCCTGTCTATGAAACCCATTCGTCCTGCCGTACTGCAAGCGGTGGCGGAGCTCGATCTCCACGCCCGCCGCAATATCACCAGCCTCTTGGCTGGAAATTACCGCACGCCTCACCGGGGCAGCGGCATGCAGTTCAAAGAATTCCGTCACTATGAGCCGGGCGATGACATCCGCCACATGAGCTGGGCGGTAACAGCGCGAACAGGCCGCGCTACGATCAAGCTTTACGAAGAAGAGAGGGAGCTCGATATCCTTGTTCTCGTCGATACCAGCGGGTCTTCGCTGTTTGGGAGCAAAAAGGCGCGCAAAATAGAGATGTATCAGGACTTACTGGCACTGATTGGGCTTGCCTCAATCAAATCGGGCGATAACCCAGGTCTTCTGCTTTTTAACTCCAAGCCCGGCACCTATTTCCCCCCGCGGCGAACGCGCGAGCAGGTGATGGTAAGTCTCGTTGAGTTAGAACGGCAGAAACTTCAAGGGAACAAAAGCGATTTGAGGCCGGCCCTTCAATTCGCTCACGCAGTTCTAAAAAATCGCGCGTTGATTTTTATCGTTTCTGATTTTTTACTCCCTTCGTTCAAGGAGGAGCTGAGCCTCATTACTCGCAAACACGAGGTGGTCTTGCTCCATTGTTACGACGATTTCGAAGAAGGAAAAATGGACGAGGGAGTTTATGAGGTATGTGACCCAGAGACTGGCGATTTCTTTCTCATCGACGGAAACTCGGCGCAAACGCGCCTTACACTGCTCGAGCATCAAAAAGATCTTCGAGGCCAACTTCGCGCTCAAGCGCGGGCCTGCGGAAGTGATTTTCTCTCGTTGAATCTCCAAGAGGACTACCTCCGAAATGTGGTTCGTTACTTTAATTTACGTGGTCTTAGCAAGGGCTGACGGGGAACCAAAGCTACAATTCCAAGTCATTCCACCGAAGATCCAACCAGGCGAACATGCAACGCTTGAGCTTCGCCTGCCGTTAGCGCCCGGAGAAGAATCCGCTGAAGCGGACCTTCCCCAAGTGCACGACGAGCTCCTGGAGGCTCAGCCGAAATTGCAAGTACTCGAAAGAGACTTCAAAAAGACAGATAAAGAATGGATCTGGCGTTACGAGCTGACGACATACGCAATGGGCACCCTACGCGTGCCACCGATAGAGGTTCGAAGAAAAGGGGAGAATTATTCTTCCGAGAGTGTGAGCCTCGAAGTTTTCACGGGGCGCGGAGAAAAAGACTTGGCGTTGAGGCCCGAATTCGGGGCGTTGAGTCGCCCATTTCCCTGGAGCGTAATTGGTATCGGCCTCCTTGTGTTCGGCATCGGCTATGGAGCGCTGACCTGGTTCCGAAAGTACAAGGATCGCTTGCTGAAGAAATTGAAGCTACCAGAAATAAAGCCTCTCGCCCCACCGCCGGAGAGTCCTGAGGTGTGGTTACGGCGGGAATTGCAGCGGATCAAAGAGCGAGTCGCATCCAAAGACTACCGAGTCATCGACGAATTAAGCACCGTATGGCGAGGATATTTCGCACGTAGGGCCCAGGCACCGGTCGAGGCATGGACGTCTTTCGAAATGCTCGCACGTCT
>JAHFAF010000326.1 GCA_023250715.1 Pseudobdellovibrionaceae bacterium
AAGAACGCAGGCTGGGTACAAACAGCTTTTTGACCAGTACATGGGGCTATCTCTTCGAATGAAGCACATGGTGTTTGAACACGAAAAACATTCTGGCCATGGCTATCCGATTTTCAATGAGCTTGCCTCACGTCACTACTATAAGAGCCCGAAGGATTTCGCTCAATTGCTTTGGACCTACAAGTACGCGGACACCGCTCGTGGAACTGGAAGCACAGCCGGCAACTTGCTCAAAGCCCTTCCTCCCGAAGCCCGAAAGGCCGCGATTCGTTTAGTCACCGACTCCGCGAAGGCAACGGATAGTATCGATCGCGGAATCTCTTACACCGTCAATGAAACGGGCTGGCGGACTTTTGAAAAAGACAAGATGAACATGCACCTGGACCTGAAAATTCGGGCGTTCGGGGGAAAGGCCGGCATTCCATACCGGTTATTAGACCGCATGAATTTGGGATCGGAGATCGATAAAGTCGATATGGAAATGGCCGAGAAATACGACGTAAATCACTCGGGAATCTTATCCAACCTCGGTAAGGAAACACCGGGTGAAGTGGGCGAGATGGAAGCGCGAGGAAACTATGCCCGCAATGACGCCGTCGCAGCACTTGGTAAGTTTATTATCGCGGAAATTTCAGGCGGCTCCCCGGAGCAAGCGCTCGCCATCTTTCTCACTCTTCACGCAGTTCCGCAGAAGGCGCTTTTAGAGCAGATAGAGCCAAAACTTCACGCAAATACCCTGGCCCTTCTTCTCGATGCGGCTTTTGAAAATATGCAAAACCCAGAGAATCCGCAAATGGCAGCACTTGCCACGGGAGCCCTCGCGGAAGTGGTGGGGATTTGGATTCAGAAAGAGCGGCACGCAGGGACGGTGGCGAAAATGCTGCCGCTGATGAAGTATCGCCAGATTCTCTTGAAGGAGCTCAAGAATCAGCCGGGGATCGATTGGCAGTCTCCCGCATCGCCATACACCTATCTCGAGCCGATGGCTCAGGAATGGGGTGCGGCACTTTTTGGAAAGAGCTTCAAGCTCGATAGCGCGACACCAGTGCGCTACGATACCCTTCTCGAGAACTGGGCGGGTAATCGACTCAATCTCTAATGCGATGAATAAGCGAGCTCTCTTAGATACCTTTGCCGCTCAAATTGCGGCCGATCTCGAAGTCTTGAAATCCGCGGCCCTGGCCGCACATGAGGCCGCAACGCACGCGGAGAGCAAAGCCGAGGATCAATACGACACACGCGGCCTCGAAGCCTCTTATCTCGCAGGGGCTCAATCGAAGCGAGTGCTTGAATTGGAGGAGCTTCTTTTATTGTTTCGACACGTCGATTTGAAGAGGTTTGCGGGTAAGGACTCCATCGCCTCCACAGCTTTAATTGAACTTTCCTCAGAGGGGGCACACTCGCATTACCTACTCATGCCATCGGGAGGGGGACGCCATGTCGAATTCGCGGGTAAACGCATTCACGTGATTACACCCCAATCTCCGTTAGGAGAAACCCTTTTGGGGAAAAGAGCTGGGGATGAGATAGAAGTGGAAATCCAACGTAAGCTTCGCGACTACGAGATAGTCTCAGTCAATTAATTCCAATAGAATGATGCTAGGTGGTTGAAAATTCACGATTCCCTTCTTAGGCTTAACTGATAGGGGGCAAACATGCGTTACTTCTTAGTGTTAGGAATCTTTTTTGGCCTTTCCGCGAAGGCCGCTTCGATCGAATGCACCGCCAAGGTAACCATTCACCAATTCCATGTGAATGTGGACCTGGATTCCTCGCGAATGGTCATCAAGACGAGTACCGGGGCAACGTTCGAAGGATCCGCAAATCACTACTCACCAAGCAGCGGCGAATTCGAGGATTACTTTCTTCCCATTTCTTTCACCTCTTCGATTCTGGTGGAAGTGGAAAAGGTAGGGCAACAAAGAATAGCGCTCTGTCTGAAAGACAACGAGTGCTACCTCTGCCGTTAAGTTTTATTCGTATTTTGATTTAGTAGGCGACGACTTCTTCTTACTTGAAGGTGGGCGCTGCTTTTTTTCCTGTAATCCATCCAAAATGGTGAGCTCCGTAGGGGGATAATAGCGAGGAACCATCCGACCTTTACTTAGGGCGCGCGTGAACGTAACTTTCTTCCCTTTTTTGAATTCAAGAGTAATGACTCCGTTTTCATCCATTGTCCAATCCTGAGCGCCAATCGTCGAGGGCGGCTTCCAAATAACCATCTTGCTCCCGACAAACACCTTCGGGCCCAATTCGAACTCCTCCGCTTGAAAATTGAAACCTTTAACCACTTCCCGTTTAGCGATCTCAAAGGTCGTATCATTTTTATTCGCCTGAAAGACCATCAAGTAACCAGAAATTTGAAGGTTCAATAGAACGCGCTCATTAACGAGGCTATCTTTAGTCCCCGTGAACAGCTCCGCACAATCGCTTGCGACCAATCTCGCATCTCCTTTCTCAGGAGAACCAAATTCCACAGCGCCTATTTTATAAACCTTCAGAACATTGCCCAGATAAGTGATTTCCTGAACGACGGGTCCCAGTTCGGCATCACAAAAGGCAGGGCGCGGGGTAAGGCTAAGGGAGAACAAAATAAGAATTAAGAAAGCCCTTCGCATCTCTTACCTAATCGGAATTTCTGGGGATTTTCGTTAGGAAGGAATCGTGACTACGCGTCATAGCAGGGTCTATTTATCGAAAAATATCTTTTGTTTCTTTAACGAGCCTCGCTATCTCTTCCGGCGAATATAAGCGCCCCTTACCGACCCCCGGGCAAAAGACCGCGACTTCCCTCCGCCAGGCGCGCGGACTCATGTGTTCGGGCCAGAATGGCCAGGTCCGGCATTGAATCGGACGCCCCTCGTAAACCGAGCACCGTTTCCCTTTTAGAAAACGACAATCGCCTTTTGACTCGTCTAGGACAAACCAGCCGCCCACTTTTTTGCAGTACTCTCGGGTGAAGCGGGCCGTGAGGATGTTGAAAAACTTCGCAAGCCTGCGCCGATCTTTCAACGTAAGGTACACGTACCCGTGCGTGCCTCTGGAAGTGCAGCATTTGCCGGAGCCCTGACACTCGAACTGTACCCCCTTTTTTGGCGATTCGTGATTCATGTGGAATGGGCTAATGTTGTACCGCGCTTGGATCCTAGATGTAAAATAGGAGAGTATAAATCAGTGCGATAAGGTCATGCCGCTCGCTTTATTGCGACGGTCTCAAATAGAGGAATTCGAATTTCCACCTGTCCTCCCCCGCTCCAATTGCTGGCAGTGAGGCTTCCCTTCAGACTCTCAATAATTTTACGTGAAACAACGGACCCCAAACCTACGGAAATGCGGCTTGCTTCGGAGGCTCCGATTACCCGCTGGGTACGTCGTCTACCGAAGGTGAAAATTTCGTCGGAGGAAAACCCGGGCCCATCGTCTTGAATGAGGATTATTAAAAATTGCTTGTCGTTTGTAATTCCAACTTTCAGCGTTCGTTTCGTGTGGTGCGTGGCATTTTGAAGAAGATTGCGAAAAGCTCGGGTCAGGAGAAATGATTCTCCAATAACGCTCCCGGAAACGCCCGTGGGGATGGAAATCTCCCATTTCAATTTCTTATTCTCTTTCAGGCTCCGACACAATTCAACTTCCGCTAAGAGAATCTTCATTGCGTCGATTTCATCCACAAGGTGATGATCGGGATTCTCGAGTTGCGCAAGTACCACTAAGCTCTCTATCAGGCGGTTCAGATATTCTAGCTCCAACCCACAAACATCTAACTCACTCTGTAACTCACTTCGTTTGATTTTTTCGCCATCCTGTCGAAGCCCGTCCACGGTAAGTTGCAGCGAGGTGAGTGGAGTTCGTATGTCATGGGCGAGCTCCTGGACAATTTCCGAGCGGGCTTTTTCCGATGCCATTAACTTTCCCATGAGCGCCGCGATAGCGTCGGCCATGCGATTGAATTCATCGACCGTGTCCTTAAAAACAATCAGTCGATCTTTCGGTAGGCGCGCTTTAAGGTTCCCCCGATGAAGCTCCTGCAACACGCTTTCCGCAATTTTCCCCTGACGACGCAAATACGCCTTCACGAGAAGCCCACAAAAAAAAGTAGTCATGCAGACAACCGGAAAAAAGAAAGTGAGTAGAAGGTAAAAGACTCGAGAGTTTACCAACTCAAAGCGGTGAACGAGTATCAACTTGTCCGCCGAAGCGGGGTCGTTCAGACTGAGAACTCCCCATAAACGATTCTTGGACAAGAGCTCCGAAAGATTGTGAATGCGAACCGCTTGTAATTCCGCGGGTACCGGTGTCTTGCTTGAAATCGCTTGGGGAGGCCTATCGGAATCAATCAGATAGGCCTCCTGAACAAAGAAACGGGAGGGCATCAATGCGCGCACCATGAACAGCGTGACGAAACTTCCCACGAGTGAAAGCGTGATAAGGAAAAAGAAAATGGGATGCCTGCGAATCATGCTCTTTCCAATTTATAACCTTGACCGTAGATCGCTTCGATGCGAACGGACTCCACCTTTGCTTTAACTAATTTCGCCTTCAACCTGGAAAGGTGACTCTTCACCGACTTTTCCATCATCTCCCCTTCGGGATCGAGACGCTCCACAAGCCTCTCAAGCGATACGATATTCCCGCTTTTTTCGAGAAGAATTGAGAGCACCTCGAACTCGCTAGGGGTGAGCTTGATAGTCTTCCCCTTCCATTTCACTTCATGTTTTTGTCGGTCGACCGAAAGCTCACCCACCGACAAGCGGTCGGGAGCATTCTTCAATGCCTTTCTAATTCTCAGGATGAGCTCCTGACGAGGAAATGGTTTTCTGACAAAGTCGCAAGCTCCAGCGGACAGGCCCTTTACGGCCGTTTCTTCATCCCCCCGGGCGGTAAGAAAGAGGATGGGAATTTCCCCATCCTCTTCACGAATTTCCCGACAAAGCTCAAAGCCCAGTCCATCCGGGAGATTGACGTCAAGAATAACCAAATCGTACAAGCCCTCCCGGTAGGCCTTTCTTCCCTCCGAAAGTGTCGTCACGTGCTGAGGGGAAAAGCCTTCCTGAGTAAGAAGACGGGTCAAGGCTCTGCCGATCAGGGGGTCATCTTCGACAAGCAATATTTTGGGCATAGCAATCCTCCGACTCATCGTCCTTATCGGTGAATTCATTGAAAAAATTGAGTGCGTGTAATTACCCGGCGACTTTGTCGCCGCACCTTTCCCCAGCGAAAATGTCGCCCCCTACTAAACTTAAGCCTTTGA
>JAHFAF010000043.1 GCA_023250715.1 Pseudobdellovibrionaceae bacterium
ATCGAGCGGATACATTCCAAATTTTTTCCACCAGCCCGAGGCCCTCGTGAGGCCGGCGTTATACGACGCTGCCAGCAACGCAAGATGAGGCACGGCTCCATGCAGTTGAGATAGGTGAAATGCAGCCAGTTTCAAATTTTCCTGAGCAAGGAAGAGCCAGCGATCCGAAAAGTGCGTTTGCCGCCAACGCGCGGCTAAGCTTCGCCCTGTCGCCGGCATAAGCTGCATGAGCCCCCTCGCATCCGCCGAAGAAAGGGCCCCTGGATTGAAAGCGCTTTCCTGCCGCATCAACGCATACATCACGTCGGGGTCTTGCCCCCAAAGTCGGGCGAGCCATTCGACCTCCGCCGTAAACGGACGTGGGAACATTTCCCCTATAAACTCCGCGGGAGCTACAACCTCAATCGAATGTTCGAGATAAAGACTCATTACCGTCGAATAAATTCGCATGGCTTCGAGGTGGGTGCCAGCGGCATGAAGGAGATGCGCGGTGTATAGCAGCGCTGGCAAGTCGTCGACGTTAGGTTTACCCCGTAATTTCTGACTTACGCGCGTGAAATAAACTCCTGCGTCTTTTCGCAAGTGATACCGAAGCCTATCTTCCCCCTTCATCAGCCATTCCCCAAGACTGGGAGAAAGTTGCAGAACGCTTTTCAAATAAGCCCTCTCTGCGTTCGGCACCGGCATTTTCAGCGCAACTCCGGAGCGCATCCCGGCAAGATAGGCGTAATAGCCCGGAAGCTGGGTTTTCATCAGAGGTGCGTACAGCACAGGATCGGGATTTACACTGTCCTGGAATCGAGCTTTCCAATAGACGTATTTCAAACGGTTCGCGATCCCCTCGTCCGGATCGCAGACCTGATCAAGTTTTGCAGCCGCTAAAGCTGCGTTCCCTTTCCCGAAAGTGTGAAGAGCCAAGAAAAATCCCGCCTGAGCCGTCTCGGGAGCGCAACGCGCTTCCGATCGCATGAGCGCGAAACTTGCTTCCGCAGTCGAGAGATCGCCCAATTCCAGAGCAATTCGACAACGCAGGTTATGAATCTTGAATCGCTCGTCCGATTTCATCTTCTCCGCCAAATCCTTATCGGCGAGCAAATCGTTCGCTTTACGAAGAGCTGCCTCAGACTGATCGCGATTCCATAGGCTATAAATATCTTGGTAACGCCTGCGAAGTCCTGAAGTCACCCAACGCACCGGCCTCGTTTCGGGCTCCCGCTTTTCCCGAAAGCTATCGTTCTCGGCTTGGACCTCCCTCAGCTCCTTGTCGAGTGAGGCCAAATCTGTGCTCAAGGCCGTTAACTGACTTTCTATCTCGCGCCGCCGAGACGAGGGAGTGGGAAGGGATTGTTTTTCATTGCGCAGAAGTTCCCACCGACGCTTCTTCTCCATGAGTTGCAGATCCGGCTTTTGATCGAGATCCTTCAATTCCGCCGCCTGCTCCGGCGTGAAATAAGAGGACGGCTGTGTGGGGTAAAAGGCCGCATACTCCGACGTTGGATGTTTTACTGCGCACTGGCATAATAGAAGGCAAAAGATCAGAGTCCCAAAAATCTTACGGAGCGGCATTTTCCTATTTTATGAAACAACGAACCCTACTGTATAGCGCTCTCTTTACTCTGTGCTTCTTATTCCTCTCCTGTACGGAAAAAGGGGCCGAACCCACCGAACAGGTGCGTCTGAAGAATAAGATCTCCGAAATGGAGGTCGAAAGCGAAAAACTCGAAGGGAAGATTAAAGACGCCGGAAACGACCCCGGTCTCAAATTCAACCTTGTCCAAGAGCTGGAATTGTTGAAATCCCGAACCGAAAGACTAAGAGAAAACTTAAAACAGGCAGGGGCACCGCATTAACACCTGGTAACGAACGTTATCACTTCCCTTTCCCTCCATCGGATCTTGATTTCCCAATCCTTCTCCACTTGTTACTTCAATAATTGTCTAACTTAACGCTGTCTCAAGAAGTTCACGATCGTTTCAGGTTTATCGAGCGCGAGTTCTTGTGAATGGCAGTACATAAAAAAAGACATCAAATACTTAAGGGGAATAAATGAGTAAAGTACTCTCACTCGGTGGGTTAGTGTGTGCTCTGTTGACTGTGACGGCATACGCGGCTCAGCGTCCGCCAGTAGTGTATGACGTGACGGCTCTCGTTCAAGGATCAGGTCTTCCGCTAACGGGAGGCAAGAATGCGCAGCTCCAGCTCAATTGGAGCGGGGACAAGGTCTACTTCGAAGATATCCTACCGGGGGCCAACTGGAATCACCCCGCACAAATTCGCGTCGTCAATCGCCTGGGAAAAGTGACACAGAGTATCTCCGTTCAACGTCCGCCGGACGGAATTGAAAATGCCCCCGTCGTTTCTGGCGAAATTGAAATGGGCAACAGCAAGCCCACGTTCAAACTCAACACCTACGACGGAAAATTCAAGGTCTCGGATCCTTCCAAGTTTTACGCGATCCTGATCAACGGGCACGCGGACCAACGGCACTGGAACGACTTCTCGTTCTTGTATCGGGTCATGACCCAGATCTACGGCTATTCCCGCGAGAACATCCTCATCGCCGACGGCGCGAATAAGGAAAAACAAAACGATCTCGACGGCGATGGCACGAACGACATTCAATATTCCTCGACCAAGCAAGGTATTACGGATGCCATGACCGAACTCGCAAAGCGCGTGAAGGCGACCGACCACGTAGTCCTTGCCGTGAACGATCACGGTGGGTCCGAGGGCGGAGAATCCACCATCGTGACCTACGACGGCGAGCTCAAGGTGAGCGAGTTCATGCCCTTATTCAACGCGGTCAAGGCCAGTAAGATCTTGAGCCTCTTCGAACAATGCTACAGCGGCGGCTTTGTCCGTCCGACCACCACGAATTCCAAAGTGGCGATGTCGGCCGCCCGAAACGACGAATATAGCTGGGCTTCAAACGATCTGAATTGGGACGCTTGGATCTACGAAGCGGTCGTTGGGTTTGCGATGCAGACTCACGATGGAAAAGCGGTGGTTGTCGACACGAATGGCGACGGCAAGGTGTCTGCCTCGGAGGCATTTGCCTATTCCGTGTCCAAGGATACGGCCTCCGAAAGCCCGTTGCTGGAATCCCATGCGAATTCCGGCGATGCCCTGGAAATCGGCTTAGGCTTCTAAACGGCCTTAAGGCTTAGCCTTTACAAGATGCATGCGGTCAGGGAATATCACTTCCCTGACCGTTTTTTATTTTTTATGGAGAGGTAGGCAAATTGGTATGCCACCGCACTCGAAATGCGGCGTCCGAAAGGACATGAGAGTTCAAGTCTCTCCCTCTCCGGTCTTCGGTTCGGTTCGGTTCTTCGGTTCTTCGGTTCGGTTCTTCGGTTCTTCGGTTCCACCATATCGTAGAGTTTTTCATCTCCTCACCCGCTCGAGTGCGATCATCTGATAAAATTCGAATCGATGAAACGGATTGTCTTTTTCGGGGTCACGATCGGGGTTACGTGGCTGCTCGCAATCTTTTACTTCGAGACCCCACCACAAAGAGAAACGCGCAACGTATCAAAAAAATCGCCCGTCGTGCGAATCGTTGAAAGATCCGCGCCACGAGCGCGCACAACGGAAACTGGAAAGTTACAGCAAGAAATATCCGATACTAAGGCGTCTCATCCCGAATTAAATGGCGGCGAACTTGCGCAACTCCCGCAGTTGCCCCATGAAATTAACGGTTCCACGCCAGATATGTCGGGCTACCGCGAGTCTTGGTTTTCCCACTACCGAAAGGGGTTTGATGGGATGGCGAAGGAGCTCGAAGGGAAAGTAACGATTACGTACCCAGGGTACGAGGGAAAGTTCAACGTCCAGTTTCTGATTCCGCCCAAACCGTACGAGCGCACGCCCGTTCCTATCTTCATGGCCGACGATAAAAACCCGTCCGTAAATGCACTAGGAGGATCCGGTCTGGAATTTTCTGAATCCGACGACGGAACGGTCATGATTCGCTTTCACGGCCACTCTATCCGCGCCTTCTTCCACAAGAAACTGAGCGCCGAAGTTGGAGTATCGCAGCGCGAAGAACCGAATCAAATCACCAGCGTCCTCTTTACTTTCGATCCCAACAAAAAGAAAGGCACCTCCCCAGTCGAGGTCCGCTTTTCATTTGAATCAAAAGGCCCGACCACGACAATCGGAAAGCTCGACTACGAAGTGAAACAAACCTCCGGTGCCGGCTAGAATCTATTTTCCGATAATCTGCAGCGCCCACTGAAGAATGGAATCGCCCGTTTGAAGTGCGGCCGAAATATCCCCTTGTAAGGTCAAAACTCCCCTGCTCACGGGGTCAATCTACCTTCAACATTGAAAATACCCAATTTCGCACCTTTTCGTACGCGGCATCAACTAAGGGTGCTCCGCATCCCTCCCTTGCAGGAGATTCTCCGCCGCTTTGCGAATGCGCAAGTCGGGATCGAAGTCTTGAATCTTCCTTAGTCCCAGTTTGTCCGTTTTTGTTAGATTCCCAGGATCCAGGCTTTCGATCGCCCTTAGACGCTCATACCATATCTTCGACCAGTAATAGTTCAGGCTCGGGTGGTTCCCAATTTTCGTTTCCAACGTGCGTCGATCGGCTTTTTCAATCATGGACGCGGAGGGTTTTCCATCTAGAATTTTCCCCGCCTCCTCACGAATCCGCCAATCCGGATCGCTCAATGCTACTTGATTCAACTCCTCTTTCTGCCTCTTACTTAAAGGATGCTGCAATTTTTCGATGGCATTCAGACGGTGGTACCAGATTGAGTCCCACTCATATTTTAGAGAAACTTTATCCCCTAGACTCTGAAGAATATTCCGCTCTCTTCCCTCCCTCATACTTCCTGTTTCGCCGCCTTTTGCAGCAAGGTCCGCCTCCCTTCTAACCCGCCAATCCGGATCCAAATTTGCAATCTTCAGGAGAGCCTTCTTTTGTACGTCCGTAACTTTTGAAGAGTCCAGTGCCTCCATGGAGTGCAGTCGGGCCCACCAAATCGCGTTCCATTCATATCCAACGATGGGGAGGTCTCCAATCTTTCGAAGCTGTTCGAAATCTTTCTGGCTCGCCTTGGGAACCTCTTGCCTCCCTTCGTGTTCAGGCGGGGGCCCCTCTTCTCCATAAGACACAACTGGTCCGAATACCGATAACAAGAAGACACAAAATAGAATTAATCGTTTCAACTCTCCTCCTAGGGTTCGACACCTAAGAAAGACAGTGCCCGATCGGGCTTACGATTTCCTCTGACATTATTTATGCGAATCATGCCCGGTGAGGCGTCATTTAATCCAGGGCCATAGAGACGATCGGCACAAACAGATGGGACTACTTTTCTTTAGGAAGATACCGTTCCCCAATAGAAATAATTTTTTCCATGTTTTCGGAGAGGCTTTTTACCACCTGCTCGTCCGATTTGGCGGTCAATTCAAAGTTCAGGGAATGGATTTGCTTTTCCCTGCGAACCGAAACTGAAAATTTCCCGCGAGTTCCCACCATCCCTATTTTAAGTTGCTGAAGGCAAGGGAACTGGATTTCGTAGTCCTCGCCATCCGCCTTCCACACGCCTTTCATTTTGGTAATTGTATCTCCCGGCAGTAGCCCGGCCTTGCGTGCCTCGGAATTCTCGTCGGTTTTGGTAACAACGAGGGGCGCATACTCATCATCAAAGGTGGCGCCCAGGGAATACATGGAGATCGGAAGCTGGATAAGATCTCCCATGTGTTTCAAGTCTCTCAGATAATCGTGAATTTTGACCTTCCACCCGGCGCCCAACGTACGATGGTAATACGAATGGAGCTCGGCCTCGGAGAGAAGTTCATAATCCTTATCCACTTTCGACAGATACTGTTTAATAGCACTCGATTTTTCCGAGTCATTTATTTTTTCAACGACGGCTTTGAAAAACGTTTTCAGTCTCGTCAGAACCTCGATTTCATACCGCCACGCTACCGACCCAAGCCACTGGTCATAGAACACATCTGAAGGCAGGTAATAGGTGAAGTCGTTGCTGTATTGGGTGTTGATCCCCAGAAGCTGAAATCGGTCTTTGAACGTCGGGTTTGCATAACGGATCTGCCGCAAATTGGGACCACCGGACGAACCAGGAGGGCCGTCGCAATTAGTCGCCACCTGGCCCATCTCAGTCTGATCATTTTGAATGTTAGGATATGTTTGGCAATTGAGATGGACAGAGGCTACCGAAGGAGTGAATTCCCCTTTAAAAAGCCCACCGTAACCATAGGAATGGATCCGAACCGCATCCCTCGGGTGCTGAGCGACTAAATCCACCCACCCAAATTGCAGCCCTACAGGTTCGGAAAGAATGGCAAGCACCCAATCACGCTTGGTGCCACTGTCCCCCGACCGGTAGCCGTGCCAATAGTCCACCTTGTCGATGGTCAACACCTGGGTCGCCTTCCCCTTTTGGTAATGCAGATGGAATTGAACGTTCTTGGTGACAGGTTTCCCATCTGCCCCAACCGCCTTAGCCCACACATGTGCGGCCGAAAGCATGTGCCGAGGCCCTACGAGAACTCCCGTACCATTGAGCTTGCCGTTATAGAAGACGGCACCCAGATATTGCGAGCCCGGAGTCTCAGGGAAAACCACCTCAGTCCGATCGTCCTTATCGCCAATGATCCCTGAGCCGGCCTGAATGGGAAGGGAAAGAACTACCAACAAACAAAAAACGAGCTGCCAACAGGTCACAAACCACCTCTTACCGCAAAAACATCGAGGCCGGTTCATTACCCGATTTGGCAAACTTCCACAACATGCCCAAAAACGGCACTTGATCCGATCGACCCCGTTTGCTACAACACGCCTCACTTTTTCTACCAGCGAAAACTTTAGCTACGGAGGACTCGGGTGTTCAAATTCGGATTACTGGCATCGATTTTTATCGCAACCAGCTCAAGCTCTTTTGGGCAAAGCCCCTCGTTTTCTCTAACCTCTCTATTGGAAAAGGCGACGGAGGCAAAGGTTGCCAAGCATTTCTCCAAGCTGTTGAGCACGGGAATGAAGGTCGCCGCGAAGAAATACTTAAACGGCGAGCTGACCATCGATACTGTTGACGCAGTTCCCACTTTCCTAGACGGAAAGCTTTCCGCAGTGAAGTTCATTCTTACTGGGAAGAACGGAACGAAACCCCTCGACTTGAATTTCAAACTGAATCTTACCTACGACGGAAATGGCCTACCGTACAGCCTGATTGCTGAATCCAGCCAAAATGGAATTAACTTTAAGTCCAAACCTGTCCTTATCAATGATGAGATCTCCACATTACTAAAAGTCTTCGGCCCCGTTTACACAGATATTTTGGCCATCGTGAAAGATCATGATCCTAAGAATCGATACCTCAGCCTTACGGAAAGAGTCCGGCTAAAGGCAAATTTAGCTTTGGGAATCGGTGCCTCTTTAAAGGCGTTAGCGGAGAGCGAAGAAACTCAGAACGAACTCGCTAAAGTGCGCCATAACCTAGAGGAAAAGGTAAAGAGTCTAATCACTGGCCTTCGGCCCGTGATTAGTGATCTTCCGACTCTTTCCAGGCCCACTAAAGGAGAGGCCCCGACCGTATTGCCAATCAATAAGCAGCGGGTGGAGAAAGATCTGGCGGAGTTAAAGAAGCTATTGCTGATGTTGGCAGGACTGTTTGTCGTCGCGATCTTCCTAATCGCCTTCTTAGGTGGCTTGCTCGGGGCCTTGTGTGTTGTAAATCCGTTGGCAGCATTAATCATGTTGGAAATACTCATCGATATTCCCCTTCTCTTATTTGGCTTAATGATCTGAGAGTAACAGACCCTACTCCCTTTCGGTTTTCTCAAAAGGAAATCTAGGGCTCACATTCCTGCACACACAATGCGCCATACAGGGAAGCTCGGGTCTGTTCTGCCAGTAATTCCCACACCAAGCGCGATGTCCCACCCTGCAAGTGACAGAGCAGGTGGAGCCTGAAAGGGGTCAGGTTACTTTCAATATTGAAAGTAAATTGACCCCTTTTCGTTTCACGAATCACGTAAAAAATGTCAGAGGGAATCGCTTTGCCGAACAGGCACTCTAAAGGAAGTGAAACGAACGATTCCCGTCATTCTTCTCCTCCTTACGATTTCTAGGCTGAGCTACGCCCCTCATGGGGATCTCCGGCCCACTCCCCTTTCCCCTCGGGTCAAATCGACGGAGTCCTACACTACTCACAATGAAGCCTGGTGGCGATCCTTGAAGCGCCAGCTCGCCAATCAATTGTCAGTGGAGGAAAGTAGTAAATTCCGCAGCCAGCTCTCCTTTCACGATTATGAAACTCTGACATCTTACAAAGCAGCTTTGCAGTTATCTCTGAATGATTTGCTGAAGGCAGCAGTTGATTTATCCGCCGAGCCTGCAGGCCAGGAGGGTGTCTACCGCGCAATATTGGAACATGCGAATTTCAAGATTCTAAAGACTCTTTCTGAAAATATTCACCGCTCTCCTTTTGAATTAGCCAGCAAGATCGATACCGCGGAAGCACACTGGAACTTCTCCCCCAATGAAAAGCTTACACTCGCCGACGTACGCATGAAGAGGTTACGGGCGGAAGCGTGGGAAATTCTCTTCGCCGAGTGCCTGGCGAGAAAGACAGATCGGGAACTGAAACTTATTCAAGCAGGACTTGGAAAATACACCCAAGGAGACCGCGATCTCGCCCAAGCCCTAAGTGAGGCGGTCGCTATCGCGGCCCAGAATCGAGAACACCCGTTACAGACTCCAACCTTTGATTACCCCTGGCGAGAAATGACCGCTCAGGGGTTTCTAAAAGAATTGCGACGACAGGAATTCTCAGAGAAAAATATTCGCAAGGAATTATTTTCAAAGAAAAAGAGTTACCAATGGTATTCGGAACAGGGAGCAGAGGAACGGGCGGGGGAAAAGCTCGCCCTGGGCGAGGAGGAAGAGGCCCTAGCTTGGGCGAACCTCGGCCCGCCAGGCCTCGAACGGACGGACCTCCTTCGAAAAGACTCCCGCTATAGAGTCCAGCTTCCTGGTCTTACGATACGAGGCCTCTTTCTCAAATGAAACCCTTTCGCGCATTCTTGCCGCTTCTCTTTCTCTCCCTCTCTGCGCTGGGGCTGACGCAAGAAGAGATGGCAACGCTTAAACTCATGGAAGTGCCAGCCCCGGACTCGCAAACGCGAGGGCGAGTTCTGGAGGTCTTGGGCCAAGTGCAGGAGCTCGGGCCGCGCGAACGGCAATTCGCGCGAGATTCCCTTCAGGACCAAAATGTACTGATTCGATCCGCGGCTTCTGCAATCTTGCTGGGTGATCCAAAGGGCTTCACTCCGAATATTGAGAATTCCACTTTCGAGATTCTCCAATCTCCCGACCTACCCCCCGGAATCGGTAAGTCACTTCTCGAAACTCTCGTGAAAAAGTCCCCGACAATGAGAACACTCGTCAACCTGCTCATTCATTATCCCTCCTTCCCCGACGCCTTAAGAGAGAGCGGGAGGAAATCGGTGGATGCTCTATTGAAGAGACCAGTGCTTTCATGGGATCTCACGGAAAGGCCTGCGCTGGAAAATTCCCTCATGAAATTGGCACGCCGCCCGGGAAAAAGAGACAAGGCGCGCGTTCTAAAAGCGCTGCAACACATTGGCGTTCAAAACCCTGAGCACCGCACCGAGCTTCAAGACAAATTCGCCGAAAGAGCGGCCATTGCACTCGGCACAGAGCCCCAGTCTCCCTTTCTCTTTCATTTCTCCCTTCCGGAGAATCGCGGCCTCAGCGAAGAAGACATCGGCGCAAAAGTACGTGAAGTACGCAACCAACTAAGCCGTACATCGGCCTCGCCGCGTGAGGCCCGGCTAGCTTTAAAAAAGGCCATTGTCGAACAGCTTTTCACCGATAATTCAATCGTAAGCCAAGCTCTCTCAAGCGAGCTTTTCACCCTCGCGCGCGAGGGCAATGAAATGGACGAGGCGCTTTTTAAAAGGGCCAGGGAGCTTTTGGCGAAAAAGGAACTGGAAGCGGTGGAGTACCTACTGGCCCGTTCCGAGCATCCAGAAAAAAGATCCTTTATCGAATTCCTTGGAAGGCAACAACGCGAATCAGCGGCTCAGGCTCTTCTGGAGGAAATGTTGCTTCCTGATACGGAGCAGCCGCAAACCGATCTCAAGGGCCATTACCGTGAAGTGGCGGTAGCGCTGCTTAAAACTTCCCGACACAAGCTGAAACTTGCGGAATTGGTGATTCATTCTCAAAGCCGCTACGGTTTTGACGCCGAGGAAATGCTAGGCGCACAGGAGGTAATGGCCGAGAGCCTCTTGAGAAGCCCGGACCGGGAGGACCGATTAAGTGGAGCAAGGCGTTTGGGTGCGGCCTTTGATCTAAATGCGGCAACCCTTTGTCACATCCTTCAAGCTAGGGAAGCCTACCCGGAAGATCCCGAACTAAAAGAACACCTCGACCGAGCAATCTCTTGGCTCGACCATTTACCGACGCTTTCGTCCTATTCCTCCCCACATAGTCCTTTCTCTCAAGTCCTTCCCGAAAGCACCCTCATGTGGTACGCGAGATCCCAAGAAGCCACCCCGAAAACCAGAGAAGCGGCCTTGCGGGCTCTCGGGAAGATCAAAAACCCGCCGGATGCGAGTTGGTTCGCACCCCTTTCGGAAGATCGCTTCGCTCCTCACGACGTCCGCGCAGAAGCTCGAAAACAGCTGCTGGCTCTTAGAAAACCAATAGAAACCGGGCCTAGCATTTGCCGTCTTGTGGCAGCCGCCGCTCTTTTTCCCTTCTCAAGCCTCCGCAAAATGGCGGTCACCGTGCCGCTCGCGGGATGGGGCGCTCACTTTTTAATCGCGAAGGAGATTGGGAAACACCGTGAAGCCCCGATTCCGGACGTTCTACATCTCTCTCTGCAAGAAATCCTGGAAGATAGCGAGCATCTGAATACCAACATGCTGGCGGCCGCTCGGGAGCTCAGAAGAAGCTTCGGCACTAAGTCGGAATTCGAAAATTACCGACGATTTCTTCAAACTGCTCGAATCGAGCTAGGTGAGCCTGCGGAAGACTTTTTGCGGCAGTTTGGAGTTTCTCACTCCATGCTCCAAAGCGACAACGCGATGAAAGAAGCTTTTGGTGCCTGGTACCTCGACCGTTCCACGGCCCTAGACGCCCTTTCAGCGGAGCTATTGAAACTCCGATTGAAAAAACGCGTGGAAGCCGGAGAGGCAGACGGAATGGCTCTGGTCGATCTCATTTACGAGCCATTAACCATTGTGACGGGAGAATAAACATGTATAGGAGCGTTGTGAAATTCCTTGCCCTTCTCCTTCTTTCCAACACAGCTCACGCGTCCGATTGCGGGAGAATCTATCGCCTTTGTGTTCCTCACCCCATTGTGACCACGGTAACAGGATTCAAGTTGGCTCTGGAGCACCTCGAACCCGCTTTTCTTGCCTCAGTACAAAATAAATGGATAGAGAGAAACGTTCGCCGCCACGGGAAGCAATTTCTAACGTCAAAAAGCGGTGAACATTATTACGTGTCCGAGGAGAAGGATTCGGACGGAAATTCCAGAATGCGCATCGTTTCCAAGAGCGGACGTGTGGAATTCCTGTCGAAGGATAGATGGGATCAAGAAGTAGCAATCCACCTTCCTAGCATAGAACCGTACTACAGGGAGCCGGAATTTTTTCCCCTTGATTTCGAAACAGCAGTTGTTTCTCGTCAGGCGAGCGTCGACGCCATTCACGATACGTTCAAGTTTTTCCCCAAGCTACTCTTCTATCCCTATACCCTCCCCTATAGGGCCGCTCGCTACCTATTGAAAGAAAAGGATCCCAACCCAACTCCCCTCCGGGAAGTTCTCGCCGGCACCCTTTGGAGAGATTTGGCCGCTATCGCGGGGTACATGGCCCTTGTGTACTCGGGGAAACACCCCGCCATTCTTTTCGTTCAAGATGAATTAGACGATGAAAGAAAGAGGCTCCTTGATCGGACGATGCAAATCGGTCTGATTAAATTCATGGAAAGAACTTGGTTCGATGTCAACCGCAACGGAAACGTTCTTTTCATTGACGGCCTAGCGCCCGGAGATGAATTGGAAGGAGTGCCGCGCTTTCTTTTCGAAACGAGAAATCATCTGGGCAAAGACCGTTACGTTCGGGTAGCAAGCGCCCAGGAAGCGGCACAGGTCATTGAATCCCTCGCGAAGGAGACCGGGGAAAAGTGGGATCACGTGGAAATTTTCGGCCATGGCATCTCCCGTCCCGGCATGAGCTTCATCAACGTAGGGAATGACTACATCGTCGACAATCCCCAAAAGGCAAAATTAATTTTCGCTCAAAAAATTGCCCAGATAAAGAGCATCCCTCTCGAAAAACGGGAAACAAGCCCTAAAGTACTTGAGGAACTCGAAAAGGCCAACGTGGTCGGCTTCGAGGCGTTCCCCGACCTACGAGATTATTTTTCGAAAGGTGCAACGATAAGACTTCTTTCCTGTGAGCTCGCCTCAGGAATAAGCGGGGAGACCCTGATGGAGCAGCTCGGGCAAAAGACGGTTGCCGGCGAAGGCGGCACGGTGATCGGATCGACTAAGCCCATTGGTGTCGCCAAGTCCGAATTCCCCCCCTCTAAACATGCGGAATATGATGAGCTAGAGCAAGAAAGGCGGCGGAAAACCGATGAGGAAGTGAAGAAGCTCCTAGAGAAGCTGGCCGAACCTTCTTCGGCTAGTGTGCTTTTCACGAGAGAGGTGAAGCGCCACGCACTGATGCCAGTTTTTTTCATCCGGTATGCAGAACCCTATTTTTTTAGAGCCCCTTTCGAACCCGAAGCCCCCATTAAGCTGATGGAGATTCCCAAACGATGAACCGCTCCGGGATTAGATTCTTCGAAGAACAGTACCTACGGGTTCGGGCTTAACTCAAGCACCCAACCCAAGCCCCGAACCCGTAGGTACAAGCTATGGCTTACTCCACTTCCGATGATAGAATGCTGCTTCGGTGAAACTTCTTCTTCATTCCCTGTTTTTCTTGGCGTTATTTTCCAAATCCGCCGTGGCTGCGCGTTTTAATCTCGGTGCAGGGACGGAGTTTCCGCTCGGCACCGGGATCGAGGGCCGCTTCGAGATGGAAGGATTTACGTTAGGGCTGCAGACCGGCCTCATCTTGAGTCCCTACGTCAACGCAACCAACTCCATCTGCAAGAAACTTTTTCCGAGCTACACCGAATCCACCGCCGAACTCATTAGCTCGCTCATTCCTAATTCGATCGTGATTGCACTTAAGATTGGATACCAAGACTTTCTCTTCCATGGTTTTCTAGTCGAAGGGGGATACGAGTTCATCTCCGCGGGCGGAGGAACCGCAACCAGCACGCTACTTTCGGCCATTACCGGAAAAACGGTGACACCGGATTCTGGAAGCGGAACCACTCTCAATGTGAAGGGATCGATCCACAATCTGACTTTTCATCTAGGATACCGCATTGATTTCTCGAGCTCTTGGCTCGGGATGATCCGTCTCGGCGTGGTAAAGCCCGTCGCCTCTACCACCACCATGGAATTTTCCCATCCGAGTTCCATTGTCGCGCTCGCTTTGAACACGGCCCTGACCGAGTACATGAACACGATTTACCGGCCAATCGCCTTCCCTGTTTTCTCCCTGGCCCTTCTTTACCGCTTCGACTCCCCCGAGGCCCCTTCAAGAACGCCCGTAACTCGCTAATATCTAACGTTTTTATATAGCCACAGATTTGCAATGTTTGTGCGGTTTAATAGAAAGATGAAAGCGGAGCAATCCAATTCATCCGGAATTTCAATTTTGGGAGGGCTCCGCTACCAGCTCCTCCTTTTGCGGGGCAGGCTCTACTACCTGAAGGCTTTTCTTCTCGAAGGGGACCCCGAGGCGTATCAAGAATACGGACAGCTTATCCGAGAGGAAGTGATCCTCTCGGAGGCCATTGCGAAACTCACTGAAGTGCAGGTTCTTACCCGTTATTCTCTAGGGCTTTCACGAATGCAGGACGCGCGAAGTTTTTATTGAGATACGCCTGTACGTTCGGGAATTTTGCCGTCACTTCCGTGTGATTTACGATTCTCAAGGAAGAGGACAAAAGAATGTCCGCAATGGAGAATGCCTCTCCCAAAATGTAGGGCCGTTTCCCCAATTCCTTATCCAGAGCCGCAATCATTCCCGTAAGCGATTCGAGCGCGTCGTTGCGGTATTGAATAAGGGTCGCGTCCTTCTTTTCGATGAAAAAATCTATCCCCAGCACGCGTGCGGCAACGGGATCCAAAGTGGAAGCGGCAAATAATACCCATTGATCGTAAACCGCGCGGTCCAAAGTTCCCGCAGCAGGGATCAATTTGTTTTGCTTATCTCCCAAGTAAGTACAGATCGCTGCGGATTCAAATAGCGCAAAATCCCCATCCGTCATCGCCGGCACTTTTCCAAAAGGGTGAATGGCTAGATAGGCCGGCGTCTTGTGTTCGCCGTTCTGTGCATTCATCACGTTGCGTTGGTAAGGCAAGCCCAGCTCCTCTAATGTCCAAACCGGGCGAATATCTCGAATAATGCCCTTCAGCTGAGGCATGAAAGCGTTAAGTCCGTAAATGGTGATCATGGAACCCTCCTTACGACTCACCTTTCCAAGACGGGAGCGCATAAGTCAATTTCCCAATAAATATGTTATGACTTCTGCATGAACGGCGTCCCTTTGGAAAAGATTCTGAGAGAAAGTTTCGGTCTTTCTTCTTTTCGTAAAGGTCAGGAGCCCATTCTAAAATCCGTTCTCGCTGGCCATGACACGCTGGCCGTAATGCCCACAGGCGGCGGGAAATCCCTATGTTACCAGCTTCCCGCTGTAGCGAAGGAAGGCCTTGTCATCGTAATCTCTCCGCTCATCGCTTTGATGAACGATCAAGTGCGCGCCCTAGAGCGACTGGGAATCTCCGCCGCTTGCCTGCACTCAGGTCAAACTCAAGCAGAGAAAAAGCAATCCTTTGGCAAATTAAAGGCGGCGAAGCACGCACTGCTTTATCTCTCCCCTGAACGAGTACAAAAGGAAGGATTCGCCGATTGGATTCGTCGCCAAAACGTAATTCTTTTCGCCGTTGATGAGTCCCATTGCGTCTCCCAGTGGGGGCCGGATTTTCGGCAGGATTATTACCGCTTGAGCCTACTTCGCGAGCTTCGGCCCGACGTCCCCATTCTCGCTCTAACAGCAACGGCCACCCCTCCGGTGCTAAAAGATATCTCTAAACAGCTTCTTCTTCGAAATCCCGAGCAACACGTCTATGGATTTTACCGCCCCAACCTCTTTTACCAGGTGGAGATCTGCGAGCAGGACGCGCAAAAGGTGGCCTTCGTGCGCCAGGCACTCGAACAAACTCCTAAGGGACGCGTGCTTCTCTATTGTGGAACCCGCAAGCAAGCGGAAGAACTGGTAATGGATCTTCGCAAAGACTATTCGAAGGTGGGTTACTACCACGCTGGGATCGACACCGAGGAGAGAACCCGCATCCAGAAGGATTATGAGACGGGCAAGATCCGAATCCTCGCTGCGACCAATGCGTTTGGAATGGGAATCGATCACCCCGACGTGAGGCTCGTCGTCCATTTTCAGATGCCGGCGAATATCGAGAGCTACTACCAAGAAATAGGGCGCGCGGGCCGCGATGGAAAAGAATCCACCTGCCTCCTGCTTTATTCAAAAAAAGACAAAGGCCTGCATTCCTACTTCATTCAGAAATCTCCGGAGGGGGCTCATGTAAAGCAACGCTGGCGAGCGCTGGAGACCATCGTACGGTATGTAGAGGGCGGAGAGTGTCGGCACGCTGGAATCCTCACCTATTTTCGCGATTCGATGCGCATTAAAGCTTGTGGCCATTGCGATACCTGCTCGCCTGACTCCGCCCGGCGTGTGCGATCTCCACAATTTATTTCTGCAAAGAAAAAGAAGAGTTCGGTAATTGTCGAGGGCCCTCTATCTACAGAAGAAGCCCTTCGCGCCGAAGTCTTAAAGGATTGGAGAAGAAATTACGCGGACGAAAAGGACATTCCCGCATTTTTGGTGTTCAGTAACCGCACTCTCACTGCGATTGCTAAATCGAACCCCTCCTCCCTAACTGAGCTCCGGGAAGTTTACGGCATGGGGGATCACAAAGTAGAGCATTTGGGAGATCTTATCTTGGGCCAGCTTCGGAGGTCAGGGATTAATCCAGTTTCTTGACGATTTGGTCGACTAATGCGTCGACAGAATCAACGCTCTTTGCTTTTCCGCTTCCAAAATCGGAGTACACCATCACATCGTTGTCTCCGATCACAAAATGCCGAATTCTGTCAAAATAAAGAACCAGACAGAGTACAAGGATTGCCAATCCCAGGTAGGAGCTCCGAACCACCCGGAGCCATTTGAATGTAATCAGGGCATCGACTGTCCAATAGAGGAGCGAGGCAATCAGCAGATACCAAACCGCAAAAAGAAAATACTCGAAATGAGGGAGATAAGGATACAGGTGAAGAAAGGCGGGTGTTGCGAATTCAAAGAGACAAACCCAAATGAGGAATTGAGAAATCCGCACTACACTCGTCTTAAAATGGAAAAGGCGCGTAAAGCACCGTGAAAAAATACATAAAGCTCCCACTCCCAGGCCGATAAAGACCAAGAACCCCACCGTTTCCCCTAAAACTTTATGCCAGACCAATGCGCGGATGTAGCTTTCGTAAAATACCCATAGGGATATCATGCCCGAAACCCAGGAAAAGAGACTCACCCAGCCGACCTGCGCCACATGCCGGTATTGGTATTGGTGCAATCGATCGAGAATTCCCTCCAACGCCTCAAAGTGCTGGGGCTTTAACTGATCGAGCTCCGGGAGATTGTTCCCCCCTATCGTGATGAGCTCCGTCCCTTTTTTTCCCGTGCCTTCCGACACTGCTAGCCCCCCGCCTTTTCCAGACTGATTCCACCAATCAGTTTCTTGATGACCTTCTTAGCCACTTCCTTGGATCCGCTAAACTGGGCAGAAAGTACGAGGTTGTCTAGCCGAGGAGTCATCGTAATCATATTCACCTCGTATCGATAATGCTGCTTTTCTTTGATGAAAGAAGGAAGGGATTTCAGTTTGAAGGCGCAGATCGACATCTTGAATTTAACGGCATGCTTATTCTCGATGACTTCCCGCTGGCAATTATATTCCTCGTTGAGAAGGACCAGGCTCTTGAACCCCTGAAATTTGAAGGTGTCGTTCAAATAATTGTAATAGGTAAGCGTTCGGGTATTAACACCTCCGCGGATATTGGCAATGGAATAGGCGAAGCGCATTTCCCCTCCCAAAACAGAGAGAGGTACCTTTCTCGGATCGAGCTCACACTCTCGCGTCGTAATGGAGATGCCGTTCTTATCCGCGTCCTCCGTGTCCTCGTTCGGATTGTGATCCGTTCTAAATTCTCCACACTCCATGATCGGATCGAGGCTCAGCACACTCCACCCGTTCAAGGGATGATATTCATGGGCGGACTCAAGCGCCGACTGAATGAGCTGATAGGTTTTTTGTATCTGTACGACTAGGATTTTATCGAGACTTAAGGGCTCGAGCTGCTTTGCCGTCCCCAGAAACTCCACGATGTGTTTTGCATTGACCCCGTACCCATCCGATTCCTTGCCGGATTTAAGTACGTTCATTCCAACTACCTCAAGACTAGCGTCGAGAATCGGGCCTCCGGACATGCCGGGATTCAAAGGACAGCTGATCGCCATGAGCTGATTCTGGGAATCGGAGAGATAGTCGTTGAAAGTGCCTTGGTTAATTGCCATGAACTCCTTGTCGTGGAATCCGAGCGAATAGATTTTTTCCCCTTTCGAAAGAGGGGTCTCGCGAATATGCACCTGGTCTTTGAAAACGAAGGGGACATGAATGAGGGCGAGGTCTTTTAGAATATCAATTTTCAGAACACTGGCGAGGTAGTCTTTCTTTCCGATGTAAGCAAAAACTCGGCTCCGTGCATCCACTTTTCCATCTCGAAAAATTCCAGAAATGACGTGGTAGTTCGTGATTAAGAGTCCCCCCTCTTTATCCACGACAAACCCCGTTCCCCGGACCATGTCCGCACTATTGGCCTCGGATTTTACTTTGAGGATGTGGACAGTTTCTTCGAATCTGTCAAAGCTCTCCGCCCCAGCCCTCGAAGCTACTAGATTTAGGATGAAAATCAGAAACAACATCCCACTCCCCCTCGACGTACTCTTCGGCAAAACTAAGGATATTGTGGAGCGTTATTTTCTAGGATGGTACCAGCGGGAGATACCAGCAGCATCCACCTGCGCCCTAACCCCGGCACTAATCGCGGGCTCCGCTTCGAGTTTGGTAAGCGCCAGTGGTTCATTCGCTCCAATGGCGGATGTTAATCGAGTGCAACTGCTTGCAAATTGCGTGGTCACGGGCGCGTAAATTTCGGTAGAGACCACATAAAAAGCGACCGTATTGGGCGGTGCGGACTTAGGGATTTCAGTGACCTGGAAACCGAATGCCGGAACGACCAAGGGGGCAAGCATTCCCACAAGGCCTCTACCTTGCGCTACATTGAGTTCTAAGGCTTTCATTAAAAAATGCCCCTGCGGCAACTGGAGCAAGTCCAGGTCCCCGTGACTCATGCCATGGCCGGCCGATCCCGTTGCCTCTGCGTGCCCGATGGTGAGTTCTCGCGAAAGATTTTCTTTCAACCTTCGATTATCGAAAACCCCCACGAGCTCTAGGCCGGATCGCGCGACATCGGTCGGCATGGTCACACCGTCTACCATCGTCATACCAAGATAATCTAAATTGCGTTTCGCGCCGGGGATGACCGAGCTTTTTTCCAAAGGAATTTCAACACCCGTTCTCTTAAGAATAATTTGCGGCAAGGTCGTGCAAGTGGCGCACATTTGTTCCGCAGGCAAAATCCCCCCCACCGGAACATCACGGGCTTGAAAGTCATAACTTAAACGCTCACCGTTCATCATTTTCTGAACCTCATCACTCAATTTCCTACCCCAATCGGCAGGAGGGTTCGCTACACGGTAGGTTTCTGCATAATAGGTATGCTCCCCCAAAAAATTCGCGAGAGGCACGATGCGATTGCCCTTCTCGTGCATCTCGAGAACGACGGGAAAGCGTTTCCCCTCCACCTCGAGAACAACGAATAGCGCTCCATGAGTGAAATGCGACCGTGGCGTAAGAAATGTCCCAAGGCCGCCATCCGAAGGCAGGGCCAGGTCCGCGGCGAATAAGTCACCTGATTTCAAAACCTGTCCGCGAAAGCGAACCGTGTAGGGATCGAGAAACTCATATTGGTCTAGTCCCTCGATAGCCTTCGGCCCTTTGACAATGTCCAGGCCTCGTAGATTGGTGCCGTTATAAGGTTTGATCCGTTTGACGGGGGTGGGGCCGGCTCTTTTGAAAGCCTCTGCGTCTGCAAATTTATCGAGAGCAGGCCGCGCCACTTCAGGCCTCGCATAATCTGCGACAAGCATCGCTACCCCGTGCCTCGCGACCGGAGAATTCCCTGCAAGCCGTGTAAGAATTTCAATTTCTTTTTCTTCAAGTCTCGGCTTCAGGCTCTCCAGAAGTGGAATGGCCCCGCCATGATTTTGCCGAGCGTTCTCTCTCTCCAATGGGACACCATATATTTCATGTCTAAAAGCTCGTTCGGAGGGACTCTGTTATCTGCGGGCCCCCTCTGAAGTTGGCGATAGGCTTCATCGATTTCCGTGATT
>JAHFAF010000044.1:0-4879 GCA_023250715.1 Pseudobdellovibrionaceae bacterium
TTTCCTTCGGCATGCTAGCTCCTCTCGCGGCAAGAAGTGCCGTGCGAAGGCGTGCGTTGGTATCAGGGCTGCCGCCGCCCATTTTTGCAGCGACCATTATTTCTTTGGTGATTTTGGTGAAAAGTTTCCCGCGTTTGGCGTCGAGCGGGCCCTTGATGTTTTTAACTTTGCTCCATCTATTGTGGCCTGACATGTTCGACCGTCCTTCCTACGAGGAAGAGAACCACTCCAATACCCAGCATGGTCAGCTCTTTTGTCATCGATCCTTCACTAAATCCGACATAAAGAGCCAAAGCCACCACTGCCATGGCGGCCGCTTGAAGTGATTTCGCGAAATAGAACATCTAATCCCTGAGTTCGGTTGGATGACTCATCTGATGGCGATTTTGGACGCTTCCTTCGTCCTCCGCGGTCGGCGTCCTCGGCATCGTCCAAAAATTCGCTCATCACCTGAGCCATCCAACCGAACTCAGGGATTGCGCCCGAATTCTATTCACAAGGCCCAGTAAATCAATGAAAATACTCCCAAAGGTACGGCATACCTTTGTGAAGGAAAATATTTCATGAAATGGGTAACTTTCTTAAGTGATTTCGGTCTTGCCGATCCCTATGTCGCTGAAGTTAAAGCCGTTTTGTTGGGCTCTGGCACTTCCGCACAAGTGATCGATCTCACTCACGGGATTCCGCCCTTTGCGATCCAATGGGGTGCTTTTCAGCTTTTGAGAAGCCACAGCTATTTTCCCAAAGGGACGATCCACCTGGGTGTCGTCGATCCCGGTGTGGGATCTTCTAGAAAAGGGATTTGGGTGAAAACGCGAGACTACCATTTCGTAGGACCGGACAATGGGCTATTGAGATGGGCCGTCGAGGCGTGTGAAGATCGCGAGGGGAAAAAAGCGGTCGCGATGGAGATTGAAATCCCGAAGGGGACTGGCCCCACCTTTCACGGCCGCGATGTTTTTGCTCCGTTTGTGGTGAATCTTTTGAAAGGGAAATCAACCAAACTCAAAGTCATAAAAAAAATGGAAGGGCGCAGTTTCCCTTTCGCGCAAAAGCAAGGGGAGAAACTAACGGGCGAAATCTTGGGATGGGATCGATTCGGAAATCTAGTGACGTCGATTCCGGTTGCGGGAAAGGGAAAGGTGCAGGCAAGGCTTGCTGGAAGCCGCGAGCCCATTCCCGAGGTTGCAAATTATCTCGAAATTGAATCGGGAAAAGTCGCCTTAATCCGCGGTTCCCACGGTTTTTGGGAAATCGCGACGAGATCAGGATCAGCGGCGGAAATTCTTAGATCCCAGGCCGGAGACCCGGTAACCCTCGTTATATCTATTTGAAACAATTAAACAAATCTTAATGTGACTTGATCTGAACGGGCCGTTCAAGTAGGTTCCGCTCCCTCTAATCTTAAGGAAGTTGATGAAAACATTTGTAGGAGCCTTGGTCTCGTTCGCTTTTGCTTTAAACGGAGCCATTGCGGGTGATTTTCCCTTTGCAGAGGCTAGTAATCGCTATTCCATCCGCCTTCTAAAATCTCTCGATAACAAAGAGCAAGGAAACGTCTGCTTTTCTCCCGTAGTTTCCTTAGTCCTCGTTGCGCAGTTGTACGCTGGTCTGGATGCCAGAACGCGCGAAGTGATTCGTCAGGAGATGGATTGGAGGGACGACGGAGAAGCGGTTCACGACGGGTATGCAGCGCTCATGAAGGAGATTCCCGAGAGCGTGTTCAGTACGTCTTTTCAGTTTTTTACTCAGAAGGGAGTTCAGTTTAGTGAGCCGTACGAAGACATTCTCAAGAAATACAGTACACGTCTTTCTATTGTGGATTGGACGGACGGGCGAGTGGATCTTAAAGCGGAAACCATCAATGAATCGCTTTCCCAGTTCAGCAAGGGAAGGATCGCCCGCCTCTTAAGCCGCGAAAGACTCGAACAGGCTATCGAGAGCCATCTTGAGGTGAGAAGCGCACCCATCGTTCCTGTCAGTGCACTGAAGATGCAACTTACTTTGAATAAGACCGATGAGCCGACACATTTGGTCTTTCATCACTCGGACGGGAAAAGCGAAATAGTAAATGGCGCACGCTCCGTGCGAGACTTCAAAATCCTGCGAGTGGAGTCGGGTCTCGAAATGGTGGAGCTCGAATTTCAAGAGAAAGGCTTTGTCGTTGATTTCATTTTACCACCCCGTGCCTCCTCTCTCTCAAAATTCGTCTCTCACCTGACGCCTGAGCTATTGACTCATTACCTTTCACGGCTGGAAAAAACTTCCGGGCAGATTTCCTTTCCTAGTCTTCGAATGCAATCCTCTCTTTCCGTTTACAAAGGCTTTCCCGAAAACGTCCGCTGGAGGGAAGCGGACACAAGACGGATGGGCGATCCTGGCGAGTTTCGCACTATTGGAATAGCTGATATCTCTCAAGACTTCTGGTTCGATCTCTCGGGCAAAGGAACGGAGGCAGCCGCAGCTGCCGTACTAACTATAGGGGGAGCGAGAACTCTCGTGATTTATCCCGAATACTTTTCCGTGAATCGCCCCCACCTTGTAATCATCCGAAGCTTGAAGACCGGCGCTTATCTTATGCTGGCAAAAGTTCTATCGCCTTAGTCTTAAAAGGTACCGGTCATTGCAGAAGGCGTTCGAGCTCATATTCGGTTAGCTTGCTGAGCGTGTCTTCGAGTTTGCCTTGAATCATTACGTTGTCGAAAGTTCCTGAGATTTGGCCCACGCGATGGTCCGTCACCACATCACGGACGCTGTCGTAGGTCCGTATGGCATCTCCCGAACGGCGTGAACCTAATTGGCTTCTTGCGGCCGCGACACTTTGGGCTTGCTGCTGCTGGAAATTATGTTCCGCCACTCTGGCCGCGAGTACTGAGAGTGCGGTTTTCTTGTTGTCGGATTGAGATCGAGTCTGGGCGGATGCGGTGATTCCTGTGGGGATGTGCCGAACATCGACCTTCGTTTCCGTCTTGTTTCGGTGTTGTCCCCCGGGGCCACTGCCTCGCTCTGTTTTGATTTCCACATCTTCTTCTCGTAGTACGACCGTTTCGTCTCGTACCTCGGGCAGTACCACTACGTTCGCCACATTCGTGTAAATTTTCCCTTTCGTTTTGTTCTCGTAATACAGCTCATGAACGCCTGCTTCGCCCATTAAAGAGGCATAGGCTCCGGGGCCGCGAATCGCGAGAAGCATTTCGGATTCTTTGTTGCCCTCGAGGATCTCCACTTTCCAACCTTTGCGTTCGGCGAGCTTCTGGTACATCTGATAAAGCTCAAAAACAAACGATTCACTGCTCTCCCCGCCTTTACCGTGAGAGATTTGAATGATGGCTCCCTTCGCATCCGGTAGAGTTTGCTCGATAAGGTCCTGTTTAATTTTTTCCGAGGAGGTCGTGATCTTTTGGGCGAGTGTTGCTTGTTCCGCTTCGGCCTCATCTTTGAGGTCTGGTTCTTCTTTCGCTAACTTTTCGAGAGCATCATATTTCGCAGAAAGATCTTGGAGGTGCGAATACTCTTTCGCGAGCCGTCCCTTTCGACCCATTCTCTCGTGTTCCTCACGCGAGATCCGCTTTGCGTTCGGGGCGGAAAGTGCTGCCTGATAACTGTCGAAGTCGGTTTTGATCCCATCGAGCTTTCTAAGGGCGGCTAAGGGTAATGAGGATTTTCCCTGAGCCGCGCCGCCGGCCGTGGCAACCCGATGGCAAAATACAGCGTCCGCCCAGGCGAGCGTCGAAAAAAACGCCGCAAGGAGGATCAGGCGCGAAATGCCGGTAAGCATTTAACAATCTTACCATTTCGTTTTAGAAGGATTCCGTAGCACTGGGATGACCCCATATGATAATATAACGCAACGCTTCAATCATTGTGTATTCAATGAGTTAAGCGAGTGCAGGGTGTTTAGGGAAGGCCGAATAGAGTGCAGTGATGAAATACCCTTGCTCGCTTTTTTTATTAGTGCTTTTGCTCTTCTTTTCCCGAGCCTCCTTTGCTCCCCCAGTAACCCTAGATCCCAAGCCGTACGAGGCCCTCAAACAACGCATTCAAACTGCTCTTTCGACTGCGGATTATTTGAGCCGGCTGCAATCGCATGGGACTGGAAACGTTCCGGCGCCCGAGCTGGGCCCACTCGTTCGAGATCTACTCACAAAACTGAAAAGTGATCCTGCCATTCAAGCTGCAGCTTCCGCGGATCGCGGTTTCAACGCGCTTTTGATTCAAACGGTAAATCACCTGGAGCATGTCTCTTTCGAATTTGAAAAGGAGACGCAAACCTACACGCATGATTTTGTCCTTCAGGGTGCCTATCCACTGCGTCCTACTCTGCTTGCGTTGGAAAAGGCTTCTGAGTTTTTTCATATTGCAAGCGCAAAGGAGACAACATCCGTTCCTTTGGCCAGCGAAAACAAAGAGCGCGAGAAGCAGCTCATGGACCAGCAGTTTGCCTTGGTGAAGCGCTTCACAATGGATCGACTAGGTACTTACAGGGAGATGAAGCAAAGGTTGGTGGAGGGTGGACCTGAAGCGAAGTTTCCCGATGAGCTAGGCCCCGTTGTGGAATTTCTGGAATTGAAACTCGTGTCCGATGCAAAGCTTCTTCAAACAGCATCCGAAAATCCCTATATTCGGAACTTCAGAACCGTGGTCCTCGAGCAGTTAGCGAAGGTGCGTAAAGGTGGCTTCCCGTATCTGAGCACCGTTGATGCGATTGAACGCGGCTTGGAATTCTTAGATGTTTATCATCGAGGCATTGATCCTTCGAGAAGTCCCGTGCTCTATCACAGCGGACGGTACGAGTATTACCTTCATTATCTGAAGGGAACCCTTCCCGATCACATCATGTTGCCTACGCTCGTTTCCTTGGGAGCCACTGATATTCTCA
>JAHFAF010000044.1:4889-19518 GCA_023250715.1 Pseudobdellovibrionaceae bacterium
CGGCGTGAATGTGGATACCAGCTGGGTGGACGGCTTTTATCAAACGCCTTTTGAGTTTTACATTCACGATGTTAATCATAGCCGCCGCATGTACCTCTTCTTCGAGGAGCTTGCGAAAGAGCACGGGATGACCATCGATCAACTGGCGGAGCATGCCGATCAATTCGTATCGGAAAAGCTCATGCCGCTTATAAGAATCAATAGGACGGATAGTGATGCGGTAAAAAATCACAAGCGGCTCATTAAAGTATTGTTATTCGAAATTCTGCATGAGGATGCTCTTGCGCCCCTGAAGGAAGTCATCGAGAAGGCGGTGTTGAGAGAGGCCGGAGTGATGACTCCGTTTGAGAAAATTGTGAAAAATAGAGTCGTGTATGTCATGGAACCCGGAGCGACGACACTTTCTTATGTCTTGAGGAAGCTCGACCACGACTTTTACGACATGCCTGGCGAGCGCGTGGACAATATCGTGGCACCCGAATACCGCACTCGGGAGAATATCGTTTCGGCGGCTGAGGATTTGTTCAAGGCCTTGGGGCTCGCTACGACCAAGGAAAAGCTCGAGTTTCTCGTTGGTAACGATGAGGGGCTACCAGAGCTATACCGTGCGACAATTGATACGGATCGCCTGAACCGGCCGAACGAGACGACACCCATCATCGATCCGCATCGTATCTTGCCCTTGGCGCTTGAGGAATTGGAGCGCTCCCACATCTTTCAACACGTAATCGATAGAACTAAACCCATCACGATTCGAGGATTCTGGCGGAAAGAAGATCGCGTGGCGGTTCATCTCACTATTCCGGTCGAGGGGGAAGACGAATTTGTAGATGTTCAGATCCCTGTTCCCATGGAAAAACTGAGTGTTGATAGATCTGTAGGAACGATTCACCAAATTCGCGGTAGCTATCGCATCATTAAAATTCGCTCTGGCGATCATTTGAAGATGGAGGAGTTGGAGAGTCAGCTCCTTTCTCGCTTGGATGGAGAAGATTTTTTGATCCCAGTCCGGGTGGACGATCCTAATGCCGGAAAGATCATTGAGGCAGCAAATAGACTCGGCTTGCAAACTCTGATGTTGGTCTCTTCCCGGAATCCCCTAAGAGCCACCGATTACTCCCCCACCTTCTTCGCTGTGCTAGAAGATCAAGGGGAGCTCGAGGAGATGTGGAATAAATTGGCTAAGGTGGAAGATGACGGTGTAAAGCATCTCGATTTGGATTTTCGAAAGCCCCTCACGCAACCTCTCTCGCAGCAATGGACTGAGCTCGCGTTGAATCATTTCGACGTGAAACATAAATTGCAAAGAGGTCTTATCGAGAGAGGTATTCCGGAAAAGAGTCTTCAAGACTATTGGGGGTCTATTTTTAAGGATAAGATTCCCGTTCTCGTTTCCGGCGCATCGGAAATGAGCTGGCCGAGAGTAACCGAAGCGAATAAGGAGAAAGTTCGTCGGGCCATTATCGAGACTTTGGATACGCTGGATCCGAGTCATGTCGTTCTTCTCACTGGGGCGATGAATTTCGGTGTAGAAAAAATTGTTCACGAGGAAGGGATTAAGCGAGGGTTTAAGGTTCTTGGAGTCATGTCCGAGCTCGCCGATCTTTCTCAGCTTGGTCCCATCACACACGCGTCCATTCTCGGAAATTCCTGGTCAGGAAGAAGTAGAAAGCTCCTTTCATTCATTAAAAAAATGCAAGGGCTCGTCGTTTTCATGGGCGGCGGCGAGACCATTAAAGAAGAGATCGAGATGGCTCGCCAGTTGAAGGTGGCTTTTCATCTGATGGACGGTCCGGAGGGCTCCTCGACGGAGGCCGCGAAGGAAAATTCCAGTCACGCATTTGTCGATGGAGACGCCTTGATAGGGAAGTTATTCCAGGATCATCCATCCGTCATTCGCCAAGATCAGCTTCGCCGCGCCCGCGATGCTCGCTTTGCGAGCTTTGTTCGAGAGCTCGAAGCGAAAGGGATCACCAAGTCCGTAAATTATGACGAGCTCAAAGCTCACGCTGCTGGCCGCAAGGTGGTCGTTGTCGGCGGGTACATGGGGCTCGATTACGAAAACCCGGAGGCGTTGAAGACTGAAATCCGAAAGCTTGTTCAAGAAAATGGGGATCATGTTCTGTATGTGAGCGGAGCAACCGCCACGGGCATTGGGCGCCTTTATTCCTGGATTCCCGAAATTGCTAGGGAGTTGGGACTTACCGACATCAAGACGGCTGGGTTTGTGAGTCGCAACGTGGCTACTTGGACAATGGCCAAACAAGACTACACCCTTTTTATCGACACCGCGGTGGCCGATTGGAGAGGGAAAGTCCATGGCCGTTTTATCGACGTTCAGCTTGCTGAAGAGACGCACGGGAAGATGGTATTTTTCAACGGGGGTGGGATCGCTGGTGAAACGGCGGAGGATGCCTTGAGCCGCGGGATACCGGTCGAGCTACACAACAACCCCGATCTCGCTCCGAATTCCATCTTGGTTAAAGCTAGGCAGGCTTCTTTTCCGAGCACCGTCGTGAATGGTACTGAAAGGTTCTTCGATCAGACTGGCCAATACCCGCACCTCAAAGTATGTCGGAGCGTTGCAGAAGCCGCCGCGTCCGAGTAGCTCCGCCTCAATGATGTTATACTGTCCTTGAGCTCGTCCTTCGCTCCAGACTCAACTCAAAATTAGGGGAGGGGTTTTCCATGCGTTCCGGGGTTTTCATCCTGATCTTTGCCACTTTGCTTTGTGACTCCGCGCTAGCGAAAAAGGATTTCAAAGGCCTTTTCGGTTCCTATCGACGAGAAAAATTCACCGAAAACGAGGCGAATAGTTCCGATCTTGGTGTGGATCTAATGTTGTCGACTCTTTTGCCGCTCTCTCCGCTCGTGAAGACGGAGGAAGATACGAGAGGGGCGGCGGGCACGGCGATGCACTATGCCACTTTCTTCAACGTCGAGGCTTCGCTCACCTATTCCCTCATCTACCATTTTCAACTTTTTGCGAATATTGGGTATTACACGTTCGAGACTCGAAAAGAGAACACGAAATATACGCAGACGGATCTTCCTCTTTTTCAACAGTTCGAGATGGACGCGATTCCTCTGATTTTCGGAGTGCGCTATCGGCTAAGTACCGAGGATATCGTCCCTTATTTTGGGGCTGGTGCAGGTCCTGCCTATGTGCGGCGAAAAGGCTTTTACGATTACGATCCCGTCCGCTTCAAAGAGACCTTCGTAAACGTTTTGGCCGCAGAAATCGTTGCGGGGTTGGAGTTTTACTTCGCGCCAAATGCTGGACTGCGGCTGGAGACTTCGGCCTTCTATCTAAGAGTCCCGGCCGATACTTATGACGCGGGCGGTAGTGTGAATCAGCACCCGATTATCAATTTTCAAGGCAATCCTTGGTCGATTCGGTACGCGAGCGGCATTTTCTATCTGTTTTAGGCCCGTAGTGGCGAGCGGAGCGAAGCCATCTCATCGCACGAAGCTTGAATCAACGAGATTGCTTCGGCTATCGCGCTCGCAAATGCGAAATTGACCTGGATTCCTCGTGTAGGGTCGCCTAGAATATAAGGTGAACCTTTCGTTTTTATTCAGCCAAAAAAAATTTTTACCGATAAGTGAGTGATGTCGACTGGGATTGCCCAGTCTTGATCAGTTTCTTTCCAACTGGAGGACCTATCCCATGGGTGAGATAGCAGATCTTGCAAATTTTGTTAAAGAAGGCGGCGGAGCTAGTTACATGGTGGTGATTGTGGCCGCGATGTGTACCGGAATCGCGGTCGAACGCTGGGTGCGAATCCAGTTTCACTACTCAATTAATTCCAGAGCCTTCATGGCCAAGCTCAAGAAGTACATCTTGAGCGACAATATCGATAGAGCCATCAGTCTCTGTAATAGCAAGAGCCAAGCGCTTTTGCCCAGAGTGCTGAAGAGCGGCCTCACCCGCGCAAAGGACTCGACGCAAGACATTCAAAACGCCATCGATGAAGCAACCCTTGAAGTGTTGCCGAAGTTGGAAGCCCGAGCGCTTTACCTTCCGACGTTAGCCAATCTAGCAACATTAATAGGCCTCTTCGGAACGATCTTTGGTCTGATTGTAGCCTTCCGTGCTTCGGGAGAAGCTCTCGATGCGGTATCGAGACAAACCCATTTGCAGGAAGCCATCGCGATAGCGATGCATACTACGGCACTGGGAATTTTCGTGGCCATTCCGACTTTGTTTGTCCACGCGGTGCTACAGTCCAAGATCAATTCTATTATTTCGGACATTGATCAGTACTCGGTAAAGCTAGTAAATCTTTTGTCCGCGTCTCAGAAGATGGGTCGGCAAGCCGTCTCTTCCGATGATGATGCTGCCAGCGCCAACGACTAAGTCTTTGGTTTGAAGGAAGACCAAATGGCCAGAAAGCCTAGCTCCCGCACTCACCGTACGCGGCCGATGGATGGGTTGAATCTTACCCCGTTCATCGACATGATCACCTGCCTCATGTTTTTTCTATTGATGTTTGCCGCGTTCATTCCGGTAGCCATCATCGATGCTCCGTTGCCAAAAGTGGCCTCGACCGCTGATGAAGTGAAAAAGGCGAAAGAGGATAAGAACAAACTCGAGGTGACGGTTTACATCGATGCGAAAGGCATCCGGGTGCGCAGTGATTACGGGGGGGAGAAGACTTTTCCCTCGGCTGGAGGCAAGCAAGCTTATGGAGACATCCATAAGTTCCTGGTCTCTCTACATCAGAAGAAGCCCGATACCAGAGAGATTACACTCATCCCGTCGGATGACGTGACCTATGAGACGATGATCAATGTGATGGACGCCTCTCGCGAGCTTGCGAAGGATGATCCTGGGTATCAGGCCATTCCGCCTGAAATTGCGCAGAAACCGGAGAGCTTGCAATTCAATCGGCTTTTCCCTGATGTAAGTATTGGAGGCGTGTAATGGCGGGCGCAGCGGATGCAGTGGGTTCGAGTCGCGGGAGTCGAGCAACTTCCGGACGCGTCACTTCGCGCGTAAAAAAGCAGGGAGCCGTGAGCGGTGGCCTGATGCTGGCCTCAATGCTCGACATCCTCATGTCGGTCTTGTTTTTCCTTTTGATGAACTACTCTTCCTCCGTGACCGATTTCAACATGGGGAAAAATATCGTTCTGCCGAACTCCTCGGCCATTATGCCGCCGATGCCGGCACTGCAGCTTGTTGTAACTAAGAACGCGATCATTCTCGACGACAAAGAAATTGCGACCATTGTGAATGGAAACATCGATCCCAAAGTAATTTACAAAGATGGTGTTTCCATCATTCCGCTCATGCAGGCGCTAAAAGTTCAAAAGGATAAATCCCTCTACATTCAGAACAATAGCGATAACCATTCCTTTACGGGGGCCATCGTGCTCCAAGCCGACAAAGATCTTCAGTTCTCCATTCTCAAGAAGGTCATCTACACCGCCGGAGTCTCCGACTTCGTTATGCTGAAACTCGCCGTCCTCAAAAACGAAGGCTGACCCCCAGAAGGTCATCATTTACTTTCAATATTGAAAGGTAGCGCAGGCCAATTTTTGGCATCTTATTTGTATTTCCTCCCCAGATGGCTCGTGCAAAGCTGATTCGAACGGACTCGTCCGCGTATTACATAACTTGTCGCTCTAACAATCCCAATTCCTTCTATTTACCTACTAGGGAGGCCTGGAGACATTTCAGGAAATACTTGGGCGTTGCGTGCGAGAGATATGGGGCAGATTGCCATTTGATGGTCCTGATGCCGAACTACCTCGACCTGCTTCTGACCACTCCAAATAGGAATGTGGATGATGTGATGAGGTATTTTCTATCCACTGTCACCCGCTCCATTCTCGGGTCGTCCAATCGGATTAACCACATTTTGGGGGGCCGCTATCGGTGGTGTGTACTGGGGAGCGCGCTCGCATTTGCTTATACCTACAAGTTTATCTGTCGTAATCCCATTCGTGAGAAAGAGTGCCTAACGGTTCAGGGGTATCCCTTTATAACCTTGAATGATTGCCGTTCCGACTTGCCTGTATGTGAGGGCTTTCGTTCCTATTGGGATTTCATACCCAAAGTTCTGGAACAAAGGCTTAACTGGCTGAACCAGCCAGCGGCGCTCGAGCAGGAAAAACTCGTCAAGAGAGCTCTCCGCCGATATGAGTTTAAATTTACCTCTGACAGCAATCTACAGAGGGATCTACGCTTGTTGCGAAATGGCTATGGTGTTGAATCAAATTGCATTTGATATCGCACCTTTCAATATTGAAAGTAAATTGACCCCATTTAGAGGTAATAACGGAAGAATAGAGAGGCTTCGTAAAAAGAACCTTTTAGGCGGGTGCTGCTCGCGGCGAGGCTAAGAAGTGTTCTCGAGAGCTCGACGCCAAGGGAAGAGGTCGCAGAGAGATCAAATCGCGATGAAAAACCAGCAGCGCTTTCGAAGACGATTCCGTCGAGCCGTACATTGGAAGTCTTCGTCGAGGCTCCGTAAATATGGAGCCCCCCCTTAATGAGGAGAGAAACATTAAATCCCGTCTTGCGAATGACGACAATATTTCCGTAATTACTCACCAGGCGACGAGCGCCCCCAAACAAGTTAATGAGAACGCTTTCGCTGAGCCCTATCCGACTAATAGATCGATTGAGGAAATCCATCATCAGTTGAATTTCTTCGCTGAGTGAAACAAACTTGCTCAAGTCATGATTCAATGCAATCGCCAAGGGAATGCCGGAAAAGTCGTAGGTAGCTTCTGCCAAGGTCGTGGAGCCTTCCTTGGTTACCCTCCCCAAGGTAAACCCTAATTTCGTGCTTAAGTCCCAGCGTGTATTTTCATCGAAATCCGCCGCAAAAGAAGACGTGGCGAGAAGAAAAATAAACCACCAACGCATCACTGAGTCATCCGGACAAGTTGGCCTATTTCGGCGTCTTCTGGGTCGAGAGCCGCGGCACGATTAAAAGAAACCCGGGCCTGTTCTTTCTGCCCTTCATAGTTGAAAGCCAGGCCGATAATAATGTGGGGTGCTGCCAAGTTGGGTTCGAGTTCAGCTACCTTTGCGGCCAAGTCTCTAGCAACACCGAGGTCTCTTGCGAAAAGAGCTTGGTAGGCTTTGATCAAAATCCGAATGGGACGATTTTGAAAAGTTCCTGCCGCCTTATTTTCTTTTTCTGAACATCCCTGCAGCTCTTTGATCTTTATCTCAGCCCCCTGTCCGGGAGTCGTCGGAGCGATCCAAAAAAGAGTTGCTTTACCCGGAGCGGATACTTTGAGAGCGGAATTCCTGAGCAACGAAGAATCAAAGGTGACGGGGTTCGGCAGTGTCTTGCCCGAAGATTGAATATTTTGCAAAGGTACGAGTGACATGGTGCTTCCAACCGGAATGGAGGAAAAAGACAAGGGCTGTTTCACGGCGCACGACGTCAATAATAGCAACGCGCTAATTGAGGGTAGGGTGGTAAGGGAAAAGTGCAAAAGCCGCCACATAGATCTCAAGATTCCTCCATTTTATCCCGAATATAGATACGAAGCCACTATGCTGACGCATTCACAACGTGCCGTGTTTCTGTTTCTCTGGGCCCTTGTGTGCTCCACCGCAAGCGCGGAAGGAATCAAACCGGACCCAGGGCTCACGCGTGTTTTGGAAGCGAAAGCGAACCAAATTCTAGAGCGCTATCTCTCTACCCGAGACTTCCAAATTAGTATTGAGGCCTACTCCAACGGCAAATCGCTCCCCAAGGCAACTCGAGCGCCCTACGAACCGAGATCTGCAGCACCCAAATTCTCATCTCTTTCTATCGACGAGCTCAATACTTATGTGAGGCAGGTAAAAATGGACGTGACCCTTACTTCAAGGGTGAAGGGAGCCACAGGCAAGCTTGAGGAGTTACTGGTTCGCGGATTGAGACTGGACAAAGCGCGTGGAGATAAAATTATTTTTTCCTCCCTGAACATCGAAATCGAATCGGAAGCCTGGATGAAAGAAAAGGCGGAGCTCAAACAAGAGCTCGCCACATTACGAGCGGAAAAAGGGATAACCACCACGGTGGCGCCGCAGCCTCCCACACGTTGGCAGCAGCCGTTAGTAATTGGTGTGAGTATTCTCTTTTTCCTCTCGATGGCTTTGGTAGGCCGAAGCGTTTCTTCCGGGGGATTTAATGTGGGGCGAGGGCTTGCCGCTATTGCGCGGGGCATGAGCGATCTCGGCGGAATGCTGGGAAGAGGCGGGGACAAAGAGGGATTCGGGACTCTTCAGGCGAATATTCAGGCCGGAGCTGGGGGCGGGGGAGGGACTTCCGGTGGAGAATTTACTCTAGAGTCCAAATCGAAATACCTCTCTGGAGCGAAAGAAGAGCTTTTGAGTGCCATCAACCAGGATAACTCTTTCGTTGTAGCCCGCTACCTCATGCAGCTTACCGCGAATAGCGAAAGCGTAGGTAAAGCAGTTGCCTGTCTGGAACTCTTCGGTCAGGAAATTGCGGAGCAACTTTATTCCATGTTGGGCACTCAGGCCCAAGATGCCATCTCACAGTTTTTACGCACAGGGAGTTTCTTGATTCCAAAAATGGATCTGATGATCGATGTAGCAGAGGATGTAAAAACAAAACTACTCATCCATTCCGTCACAGCACTTGGATCCACTCATAAAGTTTCCTCGCTGGCTCTGCAGGTTACCGACGATGATCTCCTATTTCTGGTGGAAGATTTGGATGAGAGAATGCTTCCCCGTCTTCTATTGGCCTTGGAGCCAACGAGGGTAGCTAGCCTCATGCCTCACGCGAAGAGATCCAAGGCTGGCGTGTACTCAAGACTTGTGCCGGCCCTTTCCAATATGCCCGAGGCTCAGAAAGACTCCCAATACGACGCTGCTATTTCAAGGGCGTTTTCCGCGATCATCAATCAAACCAAGCTCGATCCCTATCGCCCCTTCATGAAAACTTTCCAGGAGATTATTGACATCACCGGGGATGAGGTGGGGGAGGAGATCGTTCGAGAGCTGAGTGCCAAGCCCTCTATCGGCTCTTACTTCCGGCAGAATATGGTCACGGTCGATACCTTCTTCTCACTTCCAAGTGAGCTCCAGAATGAAATATTGAGCGCTCTTTCTAATCGGGAAATTGGCGGGTTTGCAATGGGACTGGAAGAAGAGATGCGCGGTCAAATATTTGGTATGGTCGCGGCCCGACGAAAGGGATTGGTACAAGAGGAGTTCGAGAGCCTTACTTCACGAGGGGGAAATCAGGCGCTTGCCGTCGCCAGGAAGGCTAAAGAAGTTGTGATTAAGATGATCCGAGGGATGAAGGCGGAAGGGGTGCTCACCCCCGAAATGCTTGCAGGGAATCCGGAGAAGTCAGGGACACGCCGGAGGAAAAAGGCGGCTTAAGAAAAGGATTTGGTGATCGATGAATATATCCACTCTATTTGGCTTTATTGCTTCTCTAGGCGTTTTCGGATTCGCACTTTTTCACTCGTCAAATAATTTCTCTCTCTTTCTAGATAAGACTGCGATCTTGATTGTACTGGGCGGAACACTCGCGGCCAGTTGTGTTTGCTTCTCTCTTCCTCGTATCTTGGGCTTGGTAGGGGTTTTTATTCAGCGGATGTTAGGTACGAGTAAGAAGAATTACACTCGAATCATCGAGGAGGTCGTTGCGCTTTCGGACGCCCACCGTAAAGATCGCAATACTTTTGAAAACGCTATTCCGAGGGTGAAGAATCCCTTTCTAAAAGATGCCGCCGAAGTCCTCTTTTGGTTGGATGCAGAAGTATCGATAGAAGAACTACGCTCGCTCCTGGAAACACGGGCGGAGACTCACTATGAACGCTATCTAAATGAAGCAGAAATATTTCGCGTCATGTCCCGCTTTCCACCAGCCTTTGGCTTGTTGGGTACAACTTTAGGGATGATTGGGTTGTTGCAGTCACTGGGTCGGGCAGATTCCTCCGGATTAATTGGCCCATCCATGTCCATCGCATTAGTCGCGACGCTATACGGGATCGTTCTATCGAATTTTCTTTTTGTGCCGATTGCTGAAAATTTGGTGCAGCAAAGCAGGGAAGATCTAGTCGCTCGCCGCATCGTAGTGGAAGGGATCATGTTGATTGCGGCGGATAAGCCTTCTCAATTCGTCGAGGCAAAGGTCAATTCCTTTCTGTTACCAAGCGAACGTAGGAAATCCGCGGGGCGCAGGGCGAATCCGGGCGCTCGAAAGGCCGCATAGGAGATTCGATGGGGCTATTGGGAAGGGACATTAAGGGGCCGCGCGGCTATGGGGACTCCACCGGGGAGTCGCGCGAACTTTGGATCGTTTCCTATGCGGACATGATGACGCTGCTTTTCGGTTTTTTCGTCATTCTCTACAGCTTTTCAAAAATAGACGAGCGTAAGTTTTCTGCATTTGGGAAGCAGGTGGCCCAGAATTTTCAAGGAAGCTCGAAGTCCAATTTGTCTCCCGCCATGCTGGAGGAAAGCCGGCAAGTTCATGCCCTTCATACGCTAACAGAGATGATGAAAACTCCCGGCGGTGTCGATGAAATGGTGCAAAAAATAGAAAAAACGGCATCCCAGGCTCAAAGCTTAGACGTCGCTGGAAAAAAGCTTTTGAGTGATCTAGACCCAGAGAAAGTTTCCGCTCTTACTACGCTTCAGGGGTCGGTTCTTAAAAACCCCGAGAAATTGGAACTTGCACTTCCCGACGCGGTTTTGTTCGTTTCGGGCACGGCAAGACTCACTCCCCTGGCGAAGAAAGCACTTCAGGAAATCGCTGTGGCTTTAAGCCGCGTACAGGACTTGGCATTCATTGAAATTACCGGGCATACGGACTCGGCACCTGTTTCCCCGCGCGCTCTATACCCGAATAACTGGTCACTTTCTGCCGCTCGGGCCGGATCGGTCGCCGAAGAACTGATTCGCTACGGTGTTGCCCCAAAAAAAATCTCCGCCCGTGGCCTAGCAAATCTGCAGCCGCTCTTTCCGGAAAAGATGGCAGACGGTAAGTTCATTCGCCAAAACATGGAAAAAAACAGACGCGTGCAAATTGCGCTCACTGTGGGGAGCCACGATGGCGCAAAATGAGATTTCCGTCCGATTTGAACAGGCTACCCCTCCCCCACTTCTACCGCCAAAAAAGGGCTGGCGTTCAAAGCTCGGGTTATCGGGCTTACTCATCGGAGCTGTTCTTTTCTCCGTGCTGGGCGGAGGAGGAGTGGCTGGCTTTCACGCATTCAATATTTTGTATCAGAGCAAGCTCACCGATACCTGGGCCATCCTTTTTTTGAATCTAGAACGTCAGTGCCAGAGGCTTTCAAAGGAAATCCAGGATAATCTAAAAGTGTCTACAGCAGGAAAGCCCGCCGCTCTATTGCAGGTGGTGGGCGAGAAGAAATTGCACTCACTTCGGGGCGGTTCCACAACGGATTTAAGCTTGGAAAGCTTGGGAGTATCCCTTGAGAGGCCTCAAGATGAAATTCAATTCATTCAATTGGATGGCAAAGATTACCTCTCTCGTTTCTGGACAGAAAGTAGTGCAAGCGAACTTCTGGAGGAGAAGGTTCCAGCTGGAGACTATCTCGCGCTCTGGCCGGTAGATTTGCGTCCTCTTCTTAAGATAGCCCAAGAAAAATCGGTTTCGGACCTCTACTATTTTGCCACCAAAGGCGGCAAGCTCGTCTACTCTAGCCGGTCGGATGTGACGGCCGCCAATTTTTCTAGTCGAAATATCGTGCAAAAGTTCATCTCCCATCCGCTCAGGCAGGGGCAGTTGGAATTCAGTCGAGAGGGGAGCCAATGGTACGGGCTATTTCATGAGGTTCCTGGCACCAATATTCTGCTCTTCGCGGAGACTTCCAGCTGGATGGTCTTGGCAACGGTGCGGGAAAAAGGTGTGCAATTTCTAATTGGTCTCTTTCTTATTCTTGCTGTGGTTTTGATCCTGGTGCAATTTCCCATTTCCGGGGTTGTAACGCCGATTCGGGAATTGGTTGAATTGGTCCAGCAGGTGGCCCAAGGGAACTTCGATGTTCACCCCAGCCGATCCGCATTCGGTGAACTCAGCATCCTTTCTCATTCCATCAACGACATGGCGAGACGTCTTTTGGTAAGGGACACGGCGATTCAGGAACTCTTGGTTGTCCAGGATGAAAAAATCAGAATGCAAAAGGAGATGGGGCTTGCGCAAAGTATTCAAGCCAATTTCCTAATCGAATCAGATCTACCCGTGGAGGCCGGCGTCGAAGTCGCTTCCAGCTATATTCCTGCGATGGAGGTTGGGGGAGATTGGTACGGATATTTCTACAATGAGAAAACAGAAGAAAGTGTGTTCGCCCTTGCGGATGTCACGGGCCATGGCGCGGGGCCGGCTCTTTTTACCGCGGTAATTGCAAGTGTTTTTGAGGAGCAGATCGAAGTTTCCAAGGATACTTCGGCCCCTTTTCCCATGTCCGAGTTCGCGCAGCGGGCAAATCGACTCATCTTAAATTTAGGGCGAGGGAAGGTAAATGCAACCCTTCAATTGGCATGCTTTAAAAAGGGAGACGAACAGATTCGTCTTCTAAACGCAGGTAATCCCTTTCCCTGGGTGATTTTTCCTTCGGAATTGGGAAAAGAGATTCAGATCGTGCCGATGCGTTCCGATCCGTTGGGGGCGTCTCCCGAAGTAAATCTCCATTTGAATATTGCCGAGTTTCCTAGAGGTGCTGTGCTTCTCATGTTTTCCGATGGTTTGATTGAGGGGCGGTCCGATCACAAGCTCTATCCGGAAACTAGAATGAAAAAGGCCTGCGAGTTTTCCTCGCACCATACAACAAAGCAATTCATGGACCGTTTGTTCAAGGATTGGACGGATTATCTCGAGGGGGATGATAGAAACGATGATTTCTGTGTGCTCGCTGTGAGGGCGCTGTGAAATCCACCTTTTTGTTTTTTTGTCTCTTTTCCGTGGGGGCGAGTGCATCTGGTGACCGGGGGTATGTAGTAAAGGACGTCAGCGGATTGGTACTGGCATGGCTTCCGTTCCACTCCCACTGGTTTTATGTTGGGCCGGAAACGACTTTGCCAGAGGGAACCTTGCTCCAGTTGATGAAGGGCGGGGAAATTACCTTCTCGCGCGAAGGAAGCTCTCAGCTTACTTTGAGGGAATCTCAGATCATTAGGATGCAGGAGTCTTCATTTAAGAAATTTCAAATCTCCCCCAACTTTAGTCCCCAGGCTACAAAAATATGGGAGGAAAGTCCCCTGGAGTTGGCTCAACGGATTTTGAAGTCGGCTTGGAAACGCATCGTCGCCGGAAAGACCCAGTTCGAGGAGTCATCGAAGAAAGAACTCCCCGAAGTTCCCAACGCTGATATCGAGATACTAGCACCCGCTCGCGACTCTACCTATTTTGCCGATTCACTTCCATTTAACATTCCAGTTTTTTGGAGAGGAGGGGCAGACCAGGCGGAATATGAAATTCACTTGAGAAAACCTGGGGAAGAAAAACTCACCATTGTGGAAAGGACTAAAGAACTTTTCTGCAATTTGAAATGGGAGGAGAGTGGAGAGTTCCATATTCAAGTAGCTACGCGCGATGGAAAGCATCGTTCAAAATTCCAGCGCGTCTATCTGGCCCTTTCGGTAAGCGCGAAACGTTCCTTAGCGAGTGGAGAGGCCGCAAAGAAACCTGTTCTTACCTTACCTCCAGAAAACTTTACGTACCTGATTTCCCAGTTCCCCGTCGATATAGTGTTTCAGTGGGAGGGAAATAATGAGCAGGAACTTTTTCTCACTTCTACGTGGAACAAGACCAGGAAAGTGGAAGTAAGAGGAAGTATCGCCCAGGTGCTCTTTACAGAACCTGGGGAGTATAGCTGGCGGGTAGGGGCGAGCGATTCAAGAAGACTTACGCTTCAGGAGTCAAAGCAACCGGGTCTAGCACTCCCAATCGCAAAATGGCTTGAGGGGGCGGCGGGAGTCGTATTTGTAGGTTCCGACGGAATGTGATGTTTTCTTCACACTTCACATAGTTTTCATGAAAGAGGCGCGCGATCTCATGGTGTATAGGTTTGAATCAAAGTAAGTCTTTGAACTCACGCCCCATTCGCTTTTTCTTCGAGCTAGCCGCGTAAAAGTTAGTCATCTGCCCACACATTTTCCAAGTGTAAACAAAAGTTTCAATCCCACTAAAAAAGCAAACAACCCCGAGTGCTTTACTGTCGCCGTGAGGGGAAAGAGAAAACTTGCACGCTTTATGCAGAGTTTAACGTAATCTTCATGACTGCACGGTGCATGGAAACTCATCTCTCGAATACTTGCACACATTCGCGCTAAGAAAATAGCTCAATAACGACGATAAGATAAAGAATAGTATTATGCCTCTCACTCTCAAAAATACTGGCGCCCTTAGGGCGCTCCTATTCCCACTTTTCTGTCTAACTTTATTACCATTTATTTCCGCCTGCCCTGGGTTCAACGCGGAAAATAAGCAGGAAAAGGTTCTCCCACAAGACGTGAGCACCACCCCAATCCCTTCCGCGGGCGGAGACGATCGAGGTTTAGACGGCAGTTCGGACGGCGGCCCCGATGATGGAGGATCAGGAGGAGATGAGGAAGATGCAGGCCTCGAATTACAATCAGTGGAGCCCAATTTCGGGCCAGTTTCGGGTGGCA
>JAHFAF010000045.1 GCA_023250715.1 Pseudobdellovibrionaceae bacterium
CTTCCAAAAACATCTCATAGAAATCGCCCATGCGATAAAAAAGGACAGCGTCGGCGTGTTTTTTCTTAATCTCCAGATACTGCGAGAGCATCGGAGTGAGATGAATTGAACTGCTCATGGAAATCGTTTGAAAACCCGTCCAGAGGAGTATCAAAGCAATACTTGGTAGACAAGTGATAGGGATTTGAAGGATTCCCGAAGTGGCCTTTCTTCACATTCTTGGAAATTATGGTGAAGACGATCGGAATACCGCGTCTTCTCCAGGCGTTTCCCAAAGTAAATTTTCCCTGGTTTCTGAAAAGCGTCCGGAGTCTACACACTGTCACCTTCGTATACAGAGAATACGCTTGGAATGATTGAGGTTTTTTGCACACTTCGAGTGTACGCCGTAGACACCGCCGGGTGTCTTGGTTTAAACGCACGTAATTTCAATCACTTAGTATATTTTTGGCTGGTATCAGGGTTGCTTTAGAGAAGGGGTGGGGGAATCATGGGGAAGTCGGGACTCATCTCAATTTGCTGCCTTTCACTTTTAACAAGCGCTCACCTTTCATTTGGAAAGGCCCAGTCGGATAAAGACGGCGATCAAAAGCTCGCGGATAAACTTCTCAAGCTCAGCCAGTCATTAGATATGAAAGAATCGCGCTACCCGGATAGCAAGGGCGGTGGAAAGGACTTCAACGCAAATGATGGAAACTCTTTCACGTCGAACACCACCTACCATACGAAGGTATGGTCGGTGTGCGAGAATTGGCTTGGGCCTACTCAATGCGCTCGCTGGATCGATCCTTATGTATCCGAACATGGTAAAGATGGAGACCGTTCTCCCTTAGAAGGAGCCGTGTGGGAAGAGTACCAAGGGGCTCGAGGCGCTAAAGGCGGCAACCAATACGCTATCTGGCAAGTCGCCTCCAAAGGCGGAAACATTGTTGATATCGATGGAAAATTAGACAGAGAGCAACTTGCGAAGTTCAAGCTTTTGCCCAAGGTTACTCAAAAAGTCCAGCAGGTAGGGCGGGATACGGCCCAGCGCCAAATTAATCTCACGAAAGATCCGGACGACAAGCAAGACGAAAACAACACCATGCCCAACATGGAATCTCTTCGTATGATGGCGAGTCGCTGGACCAAAATGTTTCGTAATCGCCTCGTTTCTAACATCGGCGAGCTCAGGGCCGCCGACAGACCGATTGAATTTGGTTTGAGTGAGGATGCGCCGGACTGTGATTCTTACCTGGGCGCCATGCGCCGGGAACAAGATCGATTCCGTTTGGAAGAGCGCTTAGATAAGCAAGGCCGTCAGCAGATCGAGACGCGCCAATTGACGTTAGAGCGTCGCTATAATCTCTGCCAGCAAATGCGCCAAAAAGATGTGTATGCCGTGAATCCTACAGCAATCGGGAATGAAATTCTGGAGACCGGTCCTCAGAACGAACAAGTCGATAAATGGCGAAGCCGGGTAAATATCGCCCTCGTTGATTACGTCGGGATGGATGTGAACAGTGTGCCTAAGCCGAACCAGCAAATCGAAGAAGATGAGTACAAACAAGAGATGAGCGAGTTCGGGCCGGGGGGCATGGAAGGTGGAACGAAGCGTATGACCAACGCCGAACAGCTCGATGGCTACAACCAGGCCCTCGAAGAAGCCGCGAGAGGAATGCAAGAAGTGGCTGCTCGCTCGCCGCAAATCAGGGATACGAGCGCCGATATTCTAAAATATCGAATCGCGCGGGGCTCTCGCAATATGGTGGATATTAATTCTCTTACCAATGAAATGCGTACCACTCTTGGGGACACAGGCTTGCCACGGGTAAACGACAACGAACGCGGGCCTGAGACTGATCTCGAGAGAAAGCCTGCTGAGCTCACTGTTACGAAGCGCTAATCAATATCTTGTGAAATCGATCGCTTTTCAGGACCACTCGATCGTGCGTGCTGGCGATCACCTCTTTCCCTTGCGAGGGAAGGCGGCTCAATCGGTCCCATAACAAGTCCGTAACATCGGCATCGAGATGGTTCGTCGGTTCGTCCAAGAGAATTACCTGACAGGGTTGCAGAAGCGTGCGTGCAAGAAAGGCCTTCTGTCGCTCGCCAGAACTCAAATCCCCAAGAGAACGATTTTCTAAAGCCTTCAAACGGAAGAAAGAGAGCTCTTCCTCAATTTTGTCTTCAGCGGGAGGTTTTCCAAGCGCGGCAAGTTTCAATAGATCCCTCACGCGCAAATGATCCGGAAAGATAGGCTCCTGGGGCAGGAAGGCTAATTTATCGACGGAGGGAAAGTCGATCGTCCCTGATTTGACGACAGGCTCTCCTAAGAGTGCCAGGAGCAACGAGGTTTTTCCGGCTCCATTATTCCCCACGAGAAGGTTTAGCTGTCCCTTTTTGAATTCTACGTTCAAGGTGAGGGAGGGAAGATGAATCAGCACTAATTCTGACGTCTTCATGACCGCCTCCAAAGGAGGAAGAGAAAGAGTGGGCCGCCGATCAGAGTAGTTAAAATTCCAATGGGAAACTCAAGTGGAGGGTAGATTACTCGCGCTAAAACATCCGACCATAAAAGGAAGACGGCGCCGAATCCAAAAGAATAAAGAACTAGCTTTCTAGTTGTGCCGGGATGAAAGAGAAGTTTCACCAAATGGGGGATTACAAGACCCACAAACCCAATCGATCCCGTGTAGCCTACGAGAATTGCTAAAAGTGCTGAGGTGAGAAAGAGAACGCGAGTGCGAGCTTTTCTCGGGGAAACTCCGAGAGTGGCTGCGACTCCATCGCCCAAGCTCAGGGCATCGAGCTTTCTTCCCTCAGCCCACAGCCAAGCGAGAAAAGCGAGGGAAAGGCCCGCCAACATCAAACTTTCCGATTGCGTGACCCAAGGGATTTGTCCGAAGAGCCAACGCATGCTGCCGCCGCCCACTGTTTGGTTGGCGAAGGAAAGGACAAGAAAAAGTATCGACGATAAAACAAAGTTCAGTCCCATGCCGAAAAGTATGATCCGATCCATCGATCTTCCCCAGCGCGAAAGGCAAAGAGCAACGAGAAGCGCCGTCAAGACCATCGCGCTTCCAAATCCAATGAGCTGGCCTGCGATTCCATAGATTGCAATGACCTCGGCGAGCGCGATTCCTAACGTTGCGGCACTAGAGACGCCTAAGACATAGGGCTCCGCCAAAGGGTTGTGAAAGAGAATTTGGTAAACGGCACCAAGAGCGGCCAAGACACCTCCTGCGCTCAAGGAAACAAGCGCGCGGGGAAGGCGAAGAAACCAAAAAATTCTATAGGCCGTAGTTTCGGGCCTTAAGATTTCCGAGGGAGAAACACTTTCAGCGCCGAGAAAGGGAGTAGCAAGTAACGAAAGAACCGCGAGTAAAAGAAGTCCCCACCTCATGGTAAGAGCTCCTGCGCATGTTCGAGAGGCGTGAAGCTAGCGCGAGAAAAAAGCTCAGGGAGTCCTATAATCTTTGGCTTCCCCACGGGCCACCAGAAATCCGCCATCGAAAAAGCTTTATCCATAGTTTGATCGGCGTAAGCGATGAAGTAGATGCGGGAGACTTTTTGTTTGATGAGCCATTCGAGAGAAATTTTGGGGTAAGGGTTTTTCCAGTCCTTCGGAAGTGCATTCTTCCCGCCTACTTTCGCCAGAAGATCTGAAAGAAAAGAGGTGTGACCGAAAAGAATCGGCGGATCGAGCCACGAGAATGCCAAAAAGGTGAACTCTGATTGGGCTCGGGGTAGGGCAATTCGCAAAGGTCTATTCTTCTCTGCGTAGATCTCACTCAAGATTCGTTCGCTCTGGGAATAGACGGCCGCAACCGTGCGAATCGGAATAGAAAGATGCCGGACTTGAAGAGCCTCGAGCCCCTTTTCGATCATAGGAGGGGCGGCATTCGGCTCGGTGAGCACCCACTGGGGTTGAAAGCGAGCAATTGTTTCCACCCCATAGGCAAAGGGCATTCCGATGCGCGGAATTTTTTTGGCGGCGGCGGGAAAATCGCTGAAGTCGCTAGTGGCTATGACGTCTCCACCCTTGCCTAGCTGAAAAAGAAGCTCTGTGACCTGGGGGCTCGTCGAGACGATTTTGGGTCCGGCCCAGGCGCAGGCTACTAAGAACAGGAACTTAGACATAGAGTTAGACAACCAATAAATGAGTCTACTTTCAATAGGTTAATGCCACGAATAATAAATAGTGCAGTTTGTTATCAGATCTTCCGATGCGTGAAGTTAGGAACTGCGAGAAAAATGTTAGAATAGGGTGAGGAGCCTTACGGTTCCGCTCAGTCTTGCTTGAAGGAGGTCTTAATGCATTCAGTTAAGCCTGCTCAGGTGGAAGTTGCGCGTGATTTTTTCCGCGTTGAGTTGCGTGGGTTGCTGGAAAAGCAACAACTCTCGGCACCCACCGAGACAGTCGAATATCTAGTAGATCTTCTCGTTCGCTTTATGGACGCGGAATCCTTTTTCGTAAAAAACCAGGAAGGGAAGCTTGAGAATAACATTTTGGCCGATCTCTATGCGGCCTACCTTCAGGGCGGAATGGAAAAGAAAAAAATCTCGCTTCAACGTCTGGGAGACATTTGCCTTATCGTCACAGGGTTTTTTTCCGATAGCCTCAAGCGCAAAGTCGTAGACATCGATTACTATCAAGGGATGGGCGGGACGGCCTACTGGACTCTCTCTCAATTTCATCTCACTCAGGTGAGCGGGCTTTTTAAGGAACTCTCCGTAAAATTCAAGAGCTTCTCTTCCGTATTGAGTGAGCTCAGCGAAAAGAGCGGCATTCAATCCAATAGCGATTTACTCCGTCTCTATGAGCGTTGGCTTCTCACCGGCAATGAGCGCTTGCGCGGTCTTCTTTCCGAGCATGGGATCGCGACACCGATTGTAGTGGAAACAAAGGTAAAGCACTGATGAAGTCCGTCCTACGCCGGATCGATAAAGCGATTAAGAGGCTCTACAACCTGGATTTCTCCAGGTCAGTCGAAGAATTCTTGGTGGTCCTTCCCCAGGCAAAACAGCCGGGCGCCCTTCTTGTGGCCCATGCCCCAGACAAAACTTTGGAGATGGGAATTCACCTGGGCCCTACTGTACGCAAGGGCCTGAAGAGTTTCCCTCGGGGGCTTTGGGTGGAATGGCCAAGAGAAACATTGCAGGCCTTCACGGTTGCGACGGAGGAGATTAGCCATTTCCATTACGTCCGCTACCATGCGACCCAAGGGCGCCAGGTCTCTCAGTTGGAACTCGAGATGCAGGGAGAGATTGATAAATTTCTTATCGCCTACTTCACCAATTCCGAGAGTGCGACCAAAGACGGTTTCGAGAAACTCTACGAACAATTCTTTCTGCAGTTTCGCTTGCAAGTTGGGCTCGACGAAGAGGAGCAGCAGCGCTACCTCGAGGCAAATCGCCTGGCACAACGCTTTATCCGGAAACTCGCCGATCAACTTCAGGATCCTCACGAAAGAGAAGCTGTGTTCCGCTTTCTCAGGAAGTTCTATCGTTTAAATGCCGTCGAAAAGATCAGTCAAATCGCCGCTTAAGTTCCAGTGACAAACTTTGCGCCTTCCGAAAATGCTCTTCCTTTGCTATAAAGCCCTTCTTTTTGAGGTGTCCATGCGAAGCCTAATTTTCTCTGGGTTACTTTTAATCTGCGCTTCTTCCTATGGGTTTTCAGAATTTGTCTCTCCAATGGGAGAAAAACTATATCTTGTGAATGCTGAAAAAGTTGTACTGATGGCTGAGCCGGGAAAAATCCATTTCTACGAGAGGGATGCCTGGGGAAAAGACACGCTGATTTTTTCCACTTCCTGGGTTAATCGCTTCGGCCGTCAGGCAATTTCGATTCATTGGGGGGATAATCACCTAGGGGATGTTATCGACGCTGTGAAGTTGAAAATTAAGAATCTATCCCAAGAAGAAAAGGTTATCGTACTTCGCCCCACGGGAAGTGCATTGAGATCGGGTTGGATACAGCCTTTTCCAGAAGTCGGATTGATGCTGAAAGAAGCTCTGTCCGGAATCCAATCCAAGGAAATTGTTCAGACAGCCTTCTCCGCCAAACTCAAGGAATTTGACAGCAAAATGAATAAGGAAGCCGGGAAATAAGCCCCCCGCACCTTTAAGGGTTTTCAGACCAGAAAAAGTATCCACACACCTTTTTCCCAGGCAGAAATGGGCCAATTTCATTTTTACGGCTAGAAAACTATTGGGTGAAGATCAGGCGATCATGGCCGATTTTTCTCCTGTTCTAAGACGTGGGCCAGGTCCCGTGGCTCCCCAATTTCACGGGCAGATTACCGGAAGTGAAGTGTTACTGGCGCGCGAGATCTTTCGATCCTTGGTGGAAGAGTACCCGGAGATTGCGAAATACTCGCGATTGCCGGCTCCACGTCCCATGAGTCACTACAATACCGCTCCGGGCATCACTTCAGTGGATGTCATTCTAATGGCCAACTTCCTTAAGGAAAAATCGAAACCCTGCCGAGCGGTTGAAGCAGCGGCGAGCGGTAGCAAGTTCCCCTAGTCCAGGCGAGGGTGTTTTACCGGTGGAGCTGGCTTCTTCCCGACTTCGAACTGAAGGTTTCCGGCTTGGAGGAATCCTACTTTCTCGTATTGTAGCGGATTCGTATCGAGTTGATGTTTCGGTCGTGCCGGGACTTCCAGGTATCCTTTTTCTGCGAGACGTTTAAAAGAGTGATCGAGACGGGATTTCAGGAAGTCAGACCACGCGTGGCTGTCTTCCCAGTTTAAGTATTCAATGATGTAGCGCTCGGTGACGAGCACCGTGTGGCCCAGAAGTCCGATTTTGTCGGCCTTGCCTTTCATCTCTCTCAAGTAAGTATTGAGTGGCTCGAGACTTTCCCGATCGACAGCAATGAGAGAAATTCTAAAAACCGTGTGGCCTTTTTGCCAGTCCACATCTTTAGAGAGAATGTCGTACGCGGCCTCGGGCAAAAAGAAGTTAAATTCCTTCGGGCTTAAGTCCACTTCGCCGTGAAAAGGGATCGGCACCAAGCTTCTACTCGTTTTCTCCCGATCCTCTAGCTTTTCTGCTTTCGTATTTCCGATGGCGAAGACATCCGCGTGGAGGGGTCCATAGACCTGGGCTTCGATGTTGTTCTTATCCTCTCTCGTGGCCTTGTAAGCTTCCTCCGACTTATAAACGATAAGAGCAATCTCATCGTGAATTTGAGATTGCTTCTTTCCTTTGGGGAGCATGACCGGAAGGTAAGCGATGAGGCTCATCTCGGCACAGCAGCTCGTGGTGGCCGGAATGAGCCAGGTGTTTACGAGTGATTCGAAGTCTTCCCAGCTCATCTTGTGTTCGGGGTCATCGACGAAAGTTTTCTTTCCATCGGTGACGACTGCTTTTACATGATGATCACGTTTATACCCGCGCCAGAATCTGTAGTAAGGAGCAGCAATAACAGATTGGGAAAATAGAACCAGAAGAAGAAACCACTTCACCACTAACCTCCTGCAGGAAATTTAGAAGTTAGGTATCAAAGTGAGCAAGATGAGGCAAGCGGCGCAAAAGAAAACTGCCCAAGAATAGCTCCAGGTAGGGCTTTTCAAGCGGAGCGTTTCCTTCGACTCTTTCATGTAGAGATAGACCAAGATTCGCAAATAATAATAGACACCTATCAAACTACTCAATACCGCGACGACCACCCAGGGCACAAATCCCGCCCGCATCGCTTCGAGGAGGAGAAAATATTTCGCGAGAAAGCCCGCTGTGGGGGGAATTCCGGCTGCCGAAAGTGCAAAAAGTGCTAATAGCCCTCCCCAGAAGGGATGGGTGAATCCCATCCCGGAGAGAGTGTAAATCTCGAGGTTTTTAGCCGCTTTTTCTATCACCGCTAAAACGGCGAAGGCGCCCAAGAACATCAGGCCATACACGACAAGGTAGTAGAAAAGGGCTTGGTAATTTTGATTCGGCATCGCGCAGACGCCGAGAATTAAGTAACCCGCATGAGAAATGCTTGAATAGGCAAAGAGGCGTTTCAAATTATTTTGAGTCAGGGCCGCAACATTTCCGATCACCATCGTGAGTGCGGATAGTAGGAGAAGCACCCTAATCCAATCGGAAGCAAGGGGCGAAAAGAGAGCCCAGGCCAATCGCAAGAGCAGTCCGAAGCCCGCGAGTTTGATGGAAGACCCCATGAAACCGGTGATGGGAGTAGGGGCTCCCTGGTAGGCGTCAGGTACCCACATGTGAAAAGGAACCGCACCCACTTTGAAGGCAGCTGCCGAGAGCAGGAGTGCCATTCCGGCGTAGGAAAAAGCGCGATCGGCGGGGAGAGTGCCGCTCGCGGAAATGGCGCGACTCAACTCAGGCAGGCTCATCGTAGCGTGTTGGGCGTAGAGCAGAGTGATTCCCAAAAGCAGTAGGACACTAGCGAAGGAGCCAAAGAGAAAGTATTTAAGTGCGGCCTCGCTGCTTTGACGATCGGTCCTATGAATCCCAACTAGAACATAGGTCGGGAGTGAGAGAAGTTCTAGGGCGAGAAACACCATCAAAAGGCTATTGGCCGAAACCAACAGCATCATTCCCGAGGCGGCAAAGAGGAGAAGCGCCAAGATTTCCGTCCGGCTATCACTCTGCAGAAAATAGGGTGCCGTAAAGATTACGCTCAATAGAGTGAAGAGTGAAATGGCGCCAAAGGAAATCCAGCTCGTTTGATCGACATTTAAAAATCTAGGCAGTGCGCGAACCCATTCTGGGGAGCTATCGGCAATTCCGTGAGGAGTGGGAATTCCCAGCCAAAACACGAGCGCCAGGGCAGCTCCGGTTCCCAGGATCGCAAACCATGCTTTTACACTCGCCATTTTCCAACGCGGAAAACATTCTAGTGTAATTAGGCCCATGCCGACGCCGATGAGGGTCAGTACCGGGGCCAAGGGTTGAAAAAAAGCGGTCATCATGAAGTTCTCCCTTCACCCAAGGAGAGTTTCTTATGCATCGCCTTTTCAAGAGTTGAGGTCCAATACTGCTCAAGGGAAGGCTTTACTTTCCGAAGCAAAATTCCCGGTTGAATCCCCAGCCCTATAATGAAGACGACAAGCGGCAGTAAAGCTGCCCAATCTCGCGCGCTCATGTCGGCTAGTGTCCGGTTTTCCGCTGAACGAGTTTCGCCGAAAAGGACCTCTCTTAACATTAAGAGGAGATAGGCTGCCCCGAAAATAATCCCAATTACCGCAATCGAGGCCCATGTCGGATGGGATTTAAAGGTTCCCAACAGAATTAGGAACTCACCGACAAAACCGTTGAGGCCGGGAACACCCATGCTGGAAGCCGCGACAAAAACGAGGGCAACGGAATACCATGGAAGAAACTTAGCGATGCCGCCGAAGTCGGCGAAGTCCCTGCTGTGTCGCCGTTCGTACAAAACCCCTACGAGGAGGAACAAAGCACCCGTGGAAAGCCCGTGATTGATATTTTGTAAAATAGCGCCGGTCAGAGCTTCTGAATTTACGGCACAGATCCCAAGAACCACAAAGCCCAAATGACTTACCGACGAATAGGCAACGAGCTTTTTCATGTCGGTTTGCTGGAATGCAACCCAAGCGCCGTAGATTATTCCGATAAGACTCAAATTACCGAGCCAGGGAGCGAATCTGAGGAAAGACTCCGGTGCGAAAGGGATTGCGAAGCGCAAGAGTCCGTAGGTTCCCATCTTCAAGAGAACTGCAGCCAGCAAAATACTTCCCCCGGTAGGTGCTTGAACATGTGCGTCCGGCAGCCAAGTATGTAGAGGAAATAGGGGAACTTTAATCGCGAAGGCGAGAGTAAAAGCCAGAAATACCAAGTCCTGGGGGGAGAGTCCCCAGAGAAAAGGCTCGTCGGCAAGAGGTGTCTTTTGAAATTCCAAAATACTGCTCGTCCACTGGCCTACCTGCTCGTGATAGTTCAGGTAGAGATAAAAAATAGCGACCAACATCAGCACGCTGCCGGCGAATGTATAAAGAAAAAATTTTAGAGAAGCAAAGATGCGATCTTTCCCGCCCCAAACGCCAATGAGAAGGAGCATCGGGATCAACATGAGCTCCCAGAAAACGTAGAAAAGGGCGATGTCCGTCGCAAGAAAAGTTCCGGTCATGGCAGCATCCAAAAGCAGAAAGCAGGCCATGAATGCTTTCAAGTTCCGATTTTCATTCCAGCTCGCTAGAATTGCGACGGGGACCATGAGCTTGGTGAGCAATACAAGTGGAAAACTCAAACCATCCACTCCAAGCGCAAATTTCGCACCCAGGGAAACAATCCAGGGGACTTCAAAAGTAAGCTGCATGTGCGCGGATTGAGCCGGGTCAAAAAGGAAATAAAGAAGGCCCGCGAAAACGAGGCCGACGACGGATGTGCCCAATGCAAGCGCGCGACTCACTTGATGGGGAAGGGCCAAGCAAAATGCACCACCAATGAGGGGAAGCGTCACCATCCAAAGGAGAAGCGTCATACGAGCCCTCCTTCGAGGCAGTACCAAAGAAAAGCTAAAGTCCCTCCCAACATTACGAGCAGGTAGAGCTGAACGGAGCCCGCTTGGATGAGGCTAAGAACGGTACCGCCTGCGCGCGCGATTTTTCCGGGCAAAAGTACCGCGGCATCGATCACCCATTTATCGACGATTTCCGAGAGAAATCTAGAAATCAGATGAAACGGACGCACGATAGCTAGACCATAGAGTTCATCGATCCAAAATTTATTGTTGAACAAAATTCCCAATGGACGAAGCAACTTGCCCGGAGCTTCCGCCCGTTTTGGATTGGAAAAGAGCCAGAGCCCGAGGCCAGAGCCCAAGAAAGCAAGGAGAGTGGCGATTCCCATTGAGGCGTTCTCTCCCAAGAACCCTTCTTGGCCCGTCGTTTCAGGTAATACTCCATGGAGCCAATGCTCGAGTAAGTTAGGGGCTAGATGCCAATCGGAAGGAATTCCCACCCAGCCAGCCGCTACACTGCCTAGGGCTAGAATCCACAGCGGTAAGGTCATGACGATTGGGCTTTCGTGAGGATGGTTTTTCTCAGAACCTCGGAAAGACCCTAAGAAAACCAAAGCAAAAAGACGACACATATAAAATGCCGTAAGGAGAGAGACTAGACTTCCTAATACCCAGAAAATCTCCCCTTGAGTTCCGCGCATCACGGAATAGAGCAAGAAGTCCTTGCTGAAAAACCCCGCAAGAGGGGGGATTCCTGCAATGGCGGCCGTACCAATCGCAAAGGTGAAGAAAGTTTGGGGGGTACTTTTCCTCAAGCCCCCCATCTTGCGGATATCCTGCTGGCCGGAAAGGGCGTGGATGACACTTCCGGCACCTAAGAACAAAAGCGCCTTGAAAAAGGCGTGAGTAAAGACGTGAAAGATGGCGGCTAGGTAGGCGCCTTGACCCAGACCCAGGAACATTAGCCCCAATTGGCTGACTGTCGAATACGCAAGAACTTTTTTGATATCGGTTTGAGAAGTGGCAATGAGGGCTGCCATGAGCGCCGTTGCCACCCCAATCGTCGATATCAAGAGATTGGTCGCGGCCGACACCTGAAAGAGAAAACTCATTCTCGCGATGAGATAAATTCCTGCCGTTACCATGGTTGCCGCGTGAATGAGAGCGCTTACGGGCGTGGGGCCGGCCATGGCGTCCGGGAGCCAGACGAAAAGAGGAATTTGAGCTGATTTCCCAGTCGCCCCAATGAATAGGAAGAGAGCCGCGAGATTCAGCCACCTGAGATCGAATTGGCTCGATTTTGCGAGTAGCTCTTTCATCGGGCCGAATTCGAGGGTTCCGAAAAGGCGAAAGCACAAGAAGATCCCCAAAAGGAATCCGGCATCGCCGATGCGATTCAAAATAAAGGCCTTCATTCCGGCGTTCGACTTTTGGATATCCTCGTACCAGTAGCCGATCAAAAGGTAGGAGCAAAGCCCAACGCCTTCCCAGCCCACAAAAAGGACGGGAAGATTATCCGCACAGACGAGTAGAAGCATGTTGAAGAGGAATAAATTTAAGTAGGCAAAGTAGCGATACGGGGTGGGCTCTTCGGACATGTAACCGATGGAATAGAGATGAATGACCGTTCCGATGCCCGAAACGAAGAGCGCCATGAGGCAGGTAAGTGAGTCAAAGCGAAGAGCCCAGTTGAGATCTAGTTTCCCTGCGTCGAGCCAAGGTACGCTCCAGGAGGCGGTTTCCGGCTGAAAGGCGAGAATCACTGCAAAGACGAAAGAGGCCGCAGAGAAACAGGTGGCAATCACTCCCGCTTTGCGTACGGAGCGAGGCCTAAGGACGAGGCCGTTCAACACGCTTCCTATGAGAGGAAGCACTATCATCCAAGGAAGAAAATCAGTCGGGTTCATCCTTGTAAGCTCCTGAAGGCGTCCAATTCCACCGTCCCTTTGACACGGTAGAGATTCAAAATAATGCCCAAGCCCACCGCGACTTCGGCCGCGGCGATCGTAATCACGAAAATGACGAGGATGAGGCCATCGGCAGTTCCCGTGCGCAAAGAGATCTCAAGCAGTAATAAATTGACGGCGTTCAACATGAGCTCGAGGCACATGAGAACGACAATCGCGTTTCTTCGAACAATAAAGCCCAAAAGGCCCAGGGCAAAGAGTGAGGCCGCGACGTAGTGGGACCAATAAAGCATGTGATCACTGATGGGGATCACGCTTTTCCCTCCTCTTCGGGTTTTGCGAGGATAAAAATTGCAACAATCAATGCGAGTAAAAACAGAGAGAGCACTTCAAAGGGCCAGAGATAGTCAGTGAATAAAAGTTTTGAAAGCACTCTCATATCCATACGATGTGCTTGCCCGCTTACCGCCGCATTGAAAAATCTGGCGTGGTTCAGCGTTCTCAAGAGTAAAAGAGAGAAGAGCCACGTGGCGGTACCCCCCACTATTCCTAACAAGGGCCTCGGGGTTTGAGCTCGACCTTTAGAGATATCGAGGAGCATGACCACAAAAACGAAGAGAACGACAATGGCCCCCGCATAAATGAGAACTTGAAGGCTTGCGAGAAAGCCGTTGCCCCACAGCAGAAAAAGGGTGGCCAATCCGAAGAGAGTCAAGATCAACGAGAAGGCGCTGTACACCGCGCTCTTCGCAAAAACGACAGCCATGGCCATCGCAATTGTGAAAATTCCAACTCCGGTGAAAAGCCACTCTCTCATCGCCCCTCCAAGTAATAGAGGCCAATCGCGGTCAGTACGAGATTGACGAGTCCGAGCGGAATTAAGTTTCTCCAAGCTAAATCCATGAGCTGGTCAAAACGAAAACGGGGAACTGTCCAACGGACCCAGACGTAGACCATGAGGAAAAGATAGACCTTGGTGAAAAAAACGATGAATTGAAGAAGGCCCGTGAGATTTCTTCCTAGGAGTGCCACCAGCTGACCATCGGAAACCCAGGGAAGATGCCAGCCACCGAAATAGAGACAAACCATGAGGCCTGAAATGGAAGCCAAGTTCATGTACTCGGCCATGAAGAAAGTGGCGAACTTCATACTTCCATACTCGGTGTGGTAGCCGGCGACGAGCTCCGCTTCCGTCTCAGGCAAATCAAAAGGGAGTCGATTCGTCTCTGCGAAAGAAGCGATGAAAAAAAGAAGAAAACCCAGCGGCTGAACAAATACACCCCAACGGGGAATGAAGCCAAACCATGTTCCTTCCTGGGCCAGTGTCATCTCCCGCAAACTAAAAGATCCGTAGAGGACCACGGCTGCGGCCGCGGCAAGGCCTAGAGGAATTTCATAACTAATGATCTGAGAGGAGGATCTCATGGAGCCTATGAGGGAGAACTTATTGTTCGAGGCCCATCCACCAAAAAGAATTCCGTAGATGCTTAAAGAGCCGATGGCCATGAAGTAAAGGAGCCCTACATTCATGTCGGCTACTTGAAGTTGAATCTGCCTGCCGAGAATCTCGACGTAATCTCCCATCGGAAGTGCTGCGATGACCAATGTGGCAGGCAAAAGGGAGAGAAAGGGTGCCAGGGCATACAGCCAACGATTCACTCCTTGAGGAATCGGGTCTTCCTTCCACAGAAATTTAATGACGTCGGCGATGGGTTGCAGAAGCCCAAATGGCCCCACGCGATTCGGCCCTGGGCGATCTTGAATGAGAGCCGCTGCACGTCTTTCTACCCAGTTCATGACGGGAACTACATTAACGACGGAGAATAGAAGAAGGCCAACCTTCGCTACTTCTAAGCTCAAGCCCAGTGTATCGATCACCTGAGCTCCAGTGCATTTTTTTGGAAGATGTAAACGAGTCCTAAGACCATGAAAACGAGGTAAACGCCAAAGGCGAGGAGCAGGGATCCACCCTGGGTTAACGACTCTCGATAAACGAGCGCCCAGGGAAAGAAGAAAGCCGCCTCGACGTCAAATATAAGAAAAAGAACGGCAATGAGGTAAAAACGGTTTTTGAAGGGAACTCTCGGGCCCCCATCGTCCTTGATACCGCACTCGTAAGGGGCAAGCTTTCCCGGAACATAGGTCTTGGGCCCAAGCCACGTGGTGAGCAGAAAAATGGCCACACACATCCCGGCGCCAAGCGCGAATAGAATGCCTACGGACAGGAGAACTTGCAAAAAACCTCCATCTTACCCGAGGAAATAGGCCAGGGTCCGCTGTGCGAACTGAATCACCGGGCCGAAGAAAAGGCCCAAGATCACCGTCGGCACCGCGAGACCGACCAATCCCACCGCATGATAAAGCGGTAAGGACTCGGGCGTGTAAGCTGACTCCGGTCGTTCGAACCACATCGCTTTAAGAACACGGGCGTAGTAGTAGAGCGAAACGACACTGTTCAACACACCAAAAATTGCAAGCCACAAGAACCCCGGCGCTTGGAGAACCGCGCCGAAGAGCAAAAACTTTCCGACGAATCCGCCAAAGAGAGGAATGCCGGTCAAAGAGAAAAGGAAGACGGACATGCACACCCCAAGGAGCGGCATCCTCCAGCCCATTCCGCTAAAGGCTTGAATATCGTCGCTGCCATTGCGATCGGAGACGACACTAACGACCCAAAACGCGCCGAGATTCATCGCGTAGTAGACGATGAGATAAAAAAGGACCGCTACGATTCCGGAGCTACTCAACGTGACGAGCCCCATGAGCAGGTAACCCACGTGCGCGATGCTCGAGTAGGCGAGCATTCGCTTCACACTCTTTTGATGGATAGCCGAGAGATTTCCGATGAGCATGGTGGCTGCTGCCAAGATGGCAAGTACGCCAATCAAGGGTTTATCCGTAATGGCCGCCCATTGGCCGACACCGACCTTCACAGTAAAAATGTCCATTAGAATTCGAAGGAGGGCGGCAAAGCCAGCGGCCTTGGGGCCTACTGAGAAAAAAGTGGCGACCGGGATGGGCGATCCTTCATAAACGTCCGGCGTCCAAAAGTGCATCGGGAAGGCAGAGATTTTGTAGGCAACTCCCGAAAAAATCATGACCCATGCGATGGTGATGATGAAGGGAATATCGCCGTGATGAATTCTCAAGTAGCGGCCAATTTCGCTGTAGCTCAAGCTCCCCGCGTAGCCGTAGAGAAGACTAAAGCCGTACACCATAAGGCCCGAGGCCAGGGCGCCAAAGACTAAATACTTAAAGGAGGCCTCGTTCGAGCGTAGGTTATCCCTACGAAAACCTGCCAAGACGAAAGAGACGATACTGACCGTCTCGATCCCGATGTAGAGCATGAGAAGGTTCGTCGAGATAGCCATGATGGACATGCCGAAGGTGACGCATAGAAGAAGAAGCGAAAACTCCATCCGGCTTTTCGTCTCGATCTCCTTGGAGCCGAAGCCCAGATAAAGCGACGTCGCGGTTGCGAAGAAGAAAAGATAGCGAAAAAATTTGGATAACCCGTCGTTAGCCACCAGGCCCGAGAAAAAGTGAGTCTGAGCATCTCCAATTCTCCAGGTCAGGAAGGCGGCGAAGCCGCAGCCTAGAAGAGTGATAATGAGGGGAAAGTAGCTCTTTCTTGTCTCGGGAACGAAACCATCGCAAAGAAATAGAAGAACCAGAAAGCCAACGATGGCTACTTCCGGGCTCAATAGAATTAAATTATGAAAGAGAGAGGACACGCTCACCTCAACCAAAAATGGCCAACAACTTCTGCACCGTCGGTGCCATCAAGTCCAGCACCGGCATGGGGTACACACCAAGTACAATGACCAAAATGCAAAGGGGCAACAAAACCAGTCTTTCCCGTAAGTTCATGTCGGGCAAGGACCTATGCTCTTCATTCAATGGGCCTAGAAATACCCGCATGAACATCCAGAGCAAGTAGGCAGCTCCCAGCACGATGCCCAAAGAACCAATGACGACGTAAGTTTGAAATTCTGGTCGGGAGAAGGAACCCAAAAACACCAGTGCTTCACTAATAAACCCGCTTAAGCCGGGAAGGCCGAGCGACGCAAAAACGGCAATCGCCGTGATGCCGGTATAAACCGGGACCACCGTTGCGATTCCGCCAAAGCCTCGGCTTCCGTCGGGCTTGATGATCCATCGGTGATGGACGCGGTCATAAACCACTCCGACGAGCAAGAACAGCATGGCAGTGGAAGTGCCGTGGTTAAACATTTGAAGAACCGCACCGTTCACGCCCCAGGTGGTGAAGCTCGCCATCCCCAAAAGCACGTAGCCCATATGAGAAACGGACGAATAGGCGACGAGTTTTTTAAGATCTTTTTGCGCCATCGCGCAAAAAGCGCCGTACAGGATATTGATGACGCCTAAGATTGCCATCGCGTCCGCTGCCCATCTGGTCGCTTCCGGCAAAATGGGGAAGTTCATTCTCAAAATTCCGTATGTTCCCATCTTCAAGAGAACGCCGGCCAGAATGACGGAAACGGCTGTCGGGGCTTCCACGTGCGCCCAGGGCAACCATGTGTGAAATGGCCAGATCGGAACCTTGATGGCGAACCCGATAAAGAGACCCACCCAGAAAAGTTTATCGAGCGGCAGGGTCCAGCTGAAGAGCGAGATGGTTTTTCCAGCAAAAGGATGGAGTTCCGCGAGTTTCAGCAGATTAAACGTGTGTGGCTCGGTGTAGTAGAACATGGCTAACATCACGAGCAGCATGAGGACCGAGCCGAATAGCGTGTAAAGGAAGAACTTGATGGCGGCATAGACTTTATTCTTCCCGCCCCAGATTCCGATGAGGAAATACATTGGAAGCAGCATTACTTCCCAGAATACAAAGAAGAGGAAAAAATCGAGCGCACAGAAAACTCCCAGCATTCCCGATTCTAAGAACAGGAACATCGCAAAGTAGCCCTTCACCGCATCTTCAATTTCCCACGATGCGAAAATACACAAAAAGGAAAGGAGCACTGTAAGAAGCACCATGGGGATACTTAAGCCGTCGACCCCCATGTAGTACTCGATATTGAACATTGGGATCCAAGAAACCTTCTCAGTGAATTGAATCCCTGGATTCGCGCGATCGAAGTTTATAAAGAGAATAATTCCCAAGATGAGGGGTATCCCCGTTGCTACAACCGCGGTCCAGCGGACCAGGTTCGGATTATTTTTCGGCAATGCGAGAATTACCGCCATTCCAATTAGAGGGATAAAAGTCATCAGACTAAGCATTAGTACCTCGACAAATAATAAATTCCGAATCCGAGCGCTACAAAGGTCAAAATCAAATACTGTTGGATCTTGCCGGTCTGAAACTGGCGAATAATCCAACCTCCGGTCGCGGCCAAATCTCCAGTGCCATCGACGAGAATCCGATCAATGAAAATGTCATCGAACTTTCCGACTACACTCTTCACGGCCATCGTCACCTTGGCCCAGCCATCCACCAGAATTCCATCCACCACCACATCATCGAAGCGGGCAAGGGCCTGGTTGAAATTTAAAAGAACTCCCTGGATGAAGAACTTAACGTAGAGCTCATCGAAGAAATATTTATTCCAAAGTACATCATAGACGGGACCTACAAGGCTCTTTATCCGAGCAGCCGAGATCCAGTGTTTCAAGTAGGTGAGAGAGGAAACCAGGATGCCTAAGGCCGCACAGCAGAGAGAGATGATAAGGGCCAGGCTATGCGCCAGGTGGTGGATCTCTTCATTTCCTTCGTGAGCTGTTACGCCCATCTGGTGAAGCGAGGCCGCCATCGCGGTGTCAAACCACTTCACCGGCATTACTTGATCGAACGCTTCGATTCCGGTTGGGCCCGCAAACCAAATCGCCAAGGACAAAAGGGCCAAAACTGTCGTCGGAATGGTCATGTTCAAAGGCTGTTCGTGCGCGTGGTGGTGCTTGTGTTCATCTCGAGCATGCCCGAAAAAGGTCATGTAAATTAATCGGAACATGTAGAAGGCCGTGATGCCCGCCGTGGCGAATCCCAGTACGGGCAGGAGCATGTGTGTTCGGTTTTCCATTCCGTAGGCCAAAGCACCGGCGAGGATGCGATCTTTACTGACAAAGCCCGAGAACCCGGGAACGCCGGCAATTGCGAGCGTTGCCGTCAACATCGCGGCGAAGGTCAAAGGCAATTTCGTGCGAAGGCCTCCCATTTCGCGCATGTCTTGAGTGTGGACCGCGTGGATGACAGAACCAGAACAAAGAAACAAGCAAGCCTTGAAGCACGCGTGGGTGATCAAATGTAAGAAGCCCGGACCGAAGGCACCGACGCCAACACCCATTACCATGTAGCCCAGCTGGCTTATCGTCGAATACGCGAGAACTTTTTTGATATCGACTTGAACGATCGCGATAAGAGCTGCGAGGAACGCCGTGAAGCAGCCGACGTAAGCTACGACCGGAAGTACGACATGCGAAGCTTCGAGAAGCGGGAACATGCGGATCAAGAGAAACACACCGGCCGCAACCATCGTCGCTGCATGGATAAGGGCACTGACAGGGGTAGGGCCTTCCATCGCGTCCGGGAGCCAAATCTGCAAGGGGAACTGGGCTGATTTTCCGATCGTTCCCATCATCACCATGAAACCGATGAAGGCCAAAGCCGGCATTCCTAAGATGGTCGCCTCGTGGAGGTGCGGAACCATCTCATAAACCTTGATGAACTCGGTCGTGCCCGCTACGGAGTACAGACCGCAAATTCCTAAGAAGAAGCAAACATCGCCCACTCTCGTCGTCATGAACGCTTTTAGGCTGGCATTTATCGCCGACGGCTTTTGGTAGTAGAAGCCGATGAGGAGATAGGAGCAAAGGCCCATGAGCTCCCAGCAGATGAAAAAGGTTAAGAGGTTATTCGAGACAACCAGGCCCAGCATCGCGGCCGAGAACAGAGAGATGTAGGCGAAAAAGAGATGGTAACGGGACTCTCCATGCATGTACCCCGTCGAAAAAAGATGGATGAGAGAGGAGCAGAGGGTCACCATGAAGAGCATGATAGCGGTCAAAGGGTTCACGAGAACGCCAATGACGATTTCCATCGTGCCCTTGCTACTTGGGGCCGACATCCATGTATAGCTCAAGG
>JAHFAF010000327.1 GCA_023250715.1 Pseudobdellovibrionaceae bacterium
GCAGGCTCCCGGAAAAGAAAACCGGTAGCCAGCCGCCGACATTGTGGGCAAGTGGAAGGAGAGCATTATGAAGGGCGTGTTTGAGGACGACAGTTCTCTCTGGTAACCCTTTCGCGCGTGCAGCCGTGACATAGTCTTTTCCGAGCTCATCGAGAAGAGCGTTTTTCATGAGTAGACTAAGCACGGCAAAGGATCCTACTGTCGCGCAAGTTAAGGGAAGTACGAGATGTAGCAGATAATCTTTGATTTTTTCCCAGAGGGTCAAATCTTTAAAATTATCGGAGACCATTCCTTCAATGGGAAATAGATTCCAAAAGCTCCCCCCACAAAATAAAATGATGAGAATGACGGCCAGTGCAAACGGAGGAATAGAATACAGGAAAAATAGGATGGCGGAGGAAGTAGTATCCAGCACGGTTTCATTTCTGACCGCTTTCAAAATCCCCAAGGGAATGGAAATTAAATAGGTGAGAAGCAGACTGAAAAAACCCAAGCTTAGGGAGACCGGCAGGGCCCTTTGAATGAGTCTATTCACCGGCTCGTTAGAAAAATAGGATTCTCCGAAATCCAAACGAACGAGTTTCTTGACCCATAGAAAATATCTTTTCCATATAGGCTTATCAAAACCATAATAGGCCTTGAGCATTTCTCTTTGCTCTTCGGTTACGACTGCGATCTTCCCCGAACCTACTTCACCGCCCCCGCCTCCGGATCGAAAAGAAGCGATTGCCATTTCGACGGGCCCTCCCGGCATGAAGTGTAGGAGGGTAAAAGTAATTAAGGTAATGCCGAGCAGAGTCGGCAGGATCAATAGGCAGCGTTTGAGTAGGTAACGCTTCAATTGATTTTCTTTTTCTCAGCCATTGCGGTTTTCAAAGCCTCCGCCTTGGGTGCGTCGAACCACCAATACTCCACTGGAGTGGACCAATCGGAATAGGGTGGGGACTTCTCTTTCGGAAAGGAGTAGCGGTTCCAATAAATCAAACGGAAGCTATTGGCCTCCCAAAAAAAACTCATCGGCTGCTCTTCCGCGAGGATTCCGTCTAGGTTCTGCACCAGTTTTACACGGGCTTTCTTATCGAATGTCTCATCGATTCTCCGGGCGAGCTTATCGAGCTCTGTATTCTTGAAGCCGCTCTTATTTTGGCTTCCCTTCATGTCCGCTTCTTTACTTCCCCACATCTGTGCGAAATCGGAAGGATTTACGGAGCGGGTCCAACCAAGAACCATGGCATCAAAATTATTTTCATCACTCAGTTTAAGAAGCGTTGCCCAATCCGTGGTTCGCAAATTCATTTTGATCCCCATCTTTTGAAGATCTTCCTGGTACCTTGTGAAAGCACGGGTCAGGGGACTATCCGTAGTCAAAAGCTCGAATTCGAATCTTTGTTCGCCTTTCTTGAGGATACCGTCCGTTCCCGCCTCCTTCCAACCTGCTTCGGCGAGGAGTTTTTTCGCAAGGACTGGATCGTATTTGAGCATCTTTGCTTTGGGGGAATGGTATTCGGAATCGGGTGGGACGACGCCGACGGTGGGAATGTACTCATTGTAGAAAAGGTCCTTGATCCATTGATCGCGGTTCATGAGGTGGCTCATCGCAAGCCGCACTTTCTTCTCCGCGAAAAGGTTTTTTCTCATATTCCACTGGATACCAGACATGGAGGAGGGGGTTTTGCTTTTTAATCGAAATTTCGTGGCCCAATTTTTTTCGAATAGCTCGCCGTCCAGCTCTTCTACCCACATTTTCGCCATCGAGATCAACATGAAGTCGACATCTCCACGCTTGAACATCTCGAGTTGAACATGCGTATCGGGAACGATTTTATAGATGACGCGATCGAAGTTATAGCGGCCCCGATTCTGAGGTAAATCGGCGCCCCAATATTTCTCATTTCTCTCCATGACGATCTTTTTTCCCGCATCCATTTCCCCGAATTTGTAGGGTCCTGAGCCAAGAAAGGCGGTCATCCCTGAGTGGTTAAAATCCTTTTTCGAGAAAAAATGCTCAGGCAACACAAAAAGGCCACCTAATTTCTCCATATTTTGGAAGTGTATATTTTTTGACTTGAATACGATCGTCTTTTCATCCGGTGTAGTGCAAGACTCGAAATCTGCGAAATAGGACTGCAACGGCACGGTGTTGTTTTTAGGGTTCAAGATTGTATCCCAAGTAAATTTCACGTCTTTGGACGTCAGTGGGTGACCATCTGAAAATTGGGCCTTGGGATTGAGCTTGAAGGTGAAAGTCTTTTTGTCTTTTGAGATCTGCCAGGATTCCGCAAGGCGTGGAATCGAATCGAAGGTCACCGGATCCTGTTCTACCAGGGGCTCTATCACCCCTTGGCTCAGGAGCAGAGAAAGTGTGTCGGACCCCAGGTAATAAAGAATCGCTTTCGGGTACGAGGGAACCGAGACGGTAAAAGTCCCTCCTTTCTTAGCGTCTTTATCGCCGAATGTTGTGGGGGCCGCAAATGACAAGGTACAGAGAAGGAATAAAATAAGGATGAGTTTCATGTGACGATTATACGATGAGGCGTCGGGTCAAGGATACTATTGTTCAGCAAAGACGAGGAGCGAGAGTGAGGCGCGGTTTTCGAGATCGCGGCGTTCTGCTAGGAGGAGGAGATCATCGAGGGGCTCTGGAAGAGCAAGGCACCAATTCTGCGGCTCAGCCGGTGTTTCGTGCTTCAATTTCAAATCACGTGAGACAGTCTTGCTGCGGATATACCATTTTCTTTTCTTTCCCTCGGCATAGATCAAAACGGCTGGTAATTCTGTCAACTCCACCATCCGAATGGCCGTTGCCACAAGGCTCGTACGAAATGCGTTAGAAAAAAATTCAGCCGACTCGAGGGAGAGGGAATGGCACTCGAGTAAAGGCAGAAACATGTGCTCGGGCAGAAGAAGCTCGACCGCGTAACGGTTCGCGCGCCTTTCAGAGCCATCCATTTCGACGTTGCCGTCGTAATCCTTGTCCTGGCACCGAAAGGACATCTTCCCGCGATCCCACATCCAATGCCCCAGTTCGTGGGCCGCGGAAAACCTCTGTCGAAAAAAAGGGGAGGCGGAATTGACCGTGATGATGGCACGAGAGCGATAGCCGACGAGCCTCGCGTCACTTCCTTCTAGCGGTTCCATTACAATCGTGGCGCCACAGTGTTCGGCGATGGCCTCTAAGCGAATTTCCGAAGGGGTCTGAATTGCAAGGTCATGCAGAATCTGTTGAGGGGATCGAAAGTTGGGCGGAAGACTCACCAAGGGCTGGCTCATAGATCTTCAAATACACCCAAAGCTTCCAACTGCTTCAAGAGACTTTCCACATCCGAATCCGAAAGAGTGCGAAAATCCCGATGCTGCAAGGTAAGAGAACTTTGGATGTGGGGATATTCCGTGAATATTTTATTGAGGAGCTGGCGTTGTTCTGCTGGTACAGTGGGAAGCCGATAAGGCCGCTTCAAAAACTCCGCAATGGATGCCGCATGATGTCGCATCGCATCCGATGCTAGCTTCTTTCTATAGTTACCTACCTCATCTAATAAAAGCCGTCGGACCCCTTCCGCCTTTACTACCGCACTCGCCGACAACTCCGCGTCCTCATCCAACATCTCTTCGGCGGAAGCACTCTCGAGCGAATCAGCCAATAAATTCATTAAGTTTTCCAACTTCTTTGACTCTAAATCCTTATTCGCCTGGAACTTCTCCGCCATACAACTCCTCCTATTCTACTAATGCCGTGATCCCCCGCCTCAACCGACGCAGGGCTGCCTCATATTTTTTTTTGGAGAACTGGTAAGAGGTCTGAATCTCAGGGCCACTCAATCCCTCCGACAGGCCATCCAAAATCTGAAGGATGTCGGCATCCTTCTCAAAACGCGTTTGGATCTGCTTGAGCTTTTGCCGAGCCGCCATGACCCGATCGGGATTCGGGGTATCGGAAGAAAAATCCTGGAATGGAGAATAGCTTTTCCCATTCGTGGAATCTCGAATGAGCTCGGATTCCAGATAGGCCTCGCTCTCCGCTGATTTTTCTCCCCAGTGACTCGAAATGCTTCGAACAGCCCCCATTAAGTGCGTGAGAAAAGAGATGTTCTCCCGCTTCCACCTCCGATTGCCGGCCAAGGTCGCTGTGATCGCTTCTTTCATCAGATCCTCATGATCCCGCCCGGCAGCTTTTCTCCCAAGGCCGCGGATCCGATAGCGGGCGTACTTTTCCAACTTCAGGAGCTCGGCCGAGGTCATCGCCTCAATAGCCTCGCGAACCTCGTCGATAGAAGCGATCGGATCGGCCGGCACTTCCGGATTAAGTTGCGTTGGGTCAAGCGTCACCCGATCGATATAGCACGACTTTTGAAGCGGAGTCATGGTTGTCCGCTTTCAAAATTGAGCCGGCATATAGAGAGGGAGTGAAGGAAGGAAATATGAATTCAATGTATGCAGTTCCATTAAGTAGGGTCTCGGATCTTCCAGCGTTCGGCGCGAGGTACGTGACAGAGAAACAGATTTTGCGGCTCTATGGCATTGCGCGTGGAAGGCATTGGTCGAGAGTTCAGGTGGCGGAGTGCGTAGAGCGCTTGTTTTGTAAGTGCGATCCCAGCCAGCTTACGAGAATGGAATACGACAGAATTTGCAACTTCATACTAGAGGCTCCCAGTCCAACCGGTTCAATCATTAGTCCGTTTGAAGTGCGAAGGGCGAGCTGATTGAGCTTTGGTGGATTGCGAGTTTCTACGTTGGGGGAACGACATGCGAACGAGAAAAAACACCGGGATTTTCCTTCCCCAATCCCCCGTGTCGTTCCCCCCTACTCGCCTCTTGGAATTGCAGGGCTTACCTGCTAGACCGGACCCATGAGCAAAATCAAATGGGTTGTCGCGCTTTTAGTTTTGGCTGGTTGCGGTGTGGATCCGCTTCCGAAATTTAGTCCTGCCACGGAGGCTGTTCCCGTTCTTCATTCCCTGGGCATTCGATTCTCGACTGGAAACGCAGAGAGCGTAATTAGCGGGGTGTGGACATTGCCTGGAAATAGTAAGAAGGCTTTCTACTATGTGGGGAGCATGGGTGCTGAAAAGAAGGTCTTCCAAGATCCCATTTATAAGGATCAAGTGACGGTGAATTGCTCGGATAGCACTTGCAAAGATTTCGAATTCACTGTGCTTCTAGACAAA